>JASEHA010000323.1 GCA_030018795.1 bacterium | reverse complement strand
CTGGATGCAATGAAGCTGCCTAAAGAAGAACAGTTATCATATAAACGTTATTTGGAGTCATTACATGATAGAGCCAGCTTTTATGAATCCACATATGTGCAAGGGGAGAAAAAAGGCAGGGAAAAAGGCAGGGAAGAAGGCAGGGAAGAAGGCAGGGAAGAAGGACTTCAGGAAGCATTAAAGAAAATGATAGCCAGTGGGATCCCGGAAGATGAGGCTGTGAGGATATTGGGAGATTTGCAAACAACTGGAGGATAAACTATGGTTACTTTCAGTCCGGCTTAAACCACTTTGGGAGTTTTACGATCGATGAAGGTTATATATGTTTTGGATGATATTTATTGCTCAGGACTTACGCAAAACGATAAAATGCCTACTACATAGGGTATTTTTGCATAAAGCAATGACTACTAAATATGGTTCAAAAATGGTGTTTTGCGTAAGTCCTGTTGCTATTGATATGGCATCCCTACGGGATAGGTAGCAATAAGGTATTAAGGAAATTCATTCTAAACACTATTGGGTCAGACTCTAATATGACTCCCAAGGAGAAAAATGGAATCTAATGCAATCAAAGCATTTGTTGGTCTTATAGGGCTTGGTTATTGGGGGAAAAACCTTTTGCGAAACTTTTACGAATTAAATGTGTTGCATTCAGCATGTGATTCTGATGTTGAGCTTCTTTCTCAAAAAAAGGAACAATATCCAACAGTTCATTGCACTACATCATTCAAAGAATTGTTGCACAATCCTGAGATAAAGGCAATTGCAATTGCGACGCCAGCAGTTACTCACTATAAGCTAATAAAGGAGTCTTTATTAGCAGGGAAAGATGTCTTTGTTGAAAAGCCTCTTGCTCTTACTGTTGTAGAGGGAGAAGAACTGGCAAGACTTGCTATGAGAGAAAAAAGGATTCTTATGGTTGGTCATATTCTTGCTTATCATCCAGCAGTCAAGAAGTTGAAAGAACTCATATCATCAGGTGATCTCGGCAAAATCCAGTACATCTATTCAAATCGTCTTAATATTGGGAAACTCAGGACTGAAGAAAATATCTTGTGGAGTTTTGCTCCTCATGATATATCTGTCATGCTTATGCTCATAGATGAAGAGCCGGTCAATGTTAGAGCTTCTGGAGAGGATTATATCAATAGGGGTATTTATGATACTACCATGACTACATTGGAATTTAAGAATGGAGTAAAAGGACATATATTTGTCAGCTGGCTTCATCCTTTCAAGGAACAGAAACTCGTGGTTATTGGATCAAAGGCAATGGCTGTATTTGACGATGTAAGTGAAGAGAAATTGTTTATCTATCCTCATAAGATAGAATGGAAGGATGGGAAAATTCCTGTGGCACAAAAGGCTGAATATCAGGTTGTGCCCGTAGATAGCAAAGAACCATTAAAACTTGAATTGAACCACTTCGTAGAATGTGTTCTTAAAAGAGAGAATCCTCTGACAGATGGGTACGAAGCTTTAAGGGTATTAAAAGTTTTGGAATTAGCAGAAACCTCTCTTTCATCACAGAGATTACTTGTTACCAATTACTCTTCATCTATCAATCCTTGCTTTATTCACGAGACTGCTTGCATTGATGAAGGCGTAATTATAGGTGATGGGACAAAAATATGGCATTTTTCTCATATTCTTAAAAATTCCAGGACAGGGAATAATTGTATTATAGGTCAGAATGTAACCATTGGCCCTGATGTTGAGATTGGCAATAGGTGCAAGATACAGAACAATGTGTCTGTTTACAAAGGAGTTATCCTTGAAGATGATGTATTTTGCGGACCCTCTTGTGTTTTTACAAATGTATATAATCCGAGAACATTTATAGAGAGAAAACATGAATTTCTTCCAACCATTGTGAGAAATGGTGCAACCATCGGTGCAAACGCGACAATTGTATCTGGAACAACTATTGGCAAATATGCTATGATTGGTGCTGGTGCTGTGGTAAAAACGGATATTCCTGATTATGCGATTGTTGTAGGTGTCCCGGCAAAGCAGATAGGATGGGCATGTAAGTGTGGGACGACATTGAAGTTTAACAATAAAGATACTGTCTGCAACTATTGCGGTAGTCAGTATACAGAGGAAAATCATACTCTATCTATTATTAAAGAGACAATATAAGTTTCTGAATAACTATATTTTCGAGCAGATTATCAATATATGTGATAATTTGGCAATAGCAAGGAACGATTATAGGGGTTCAAAAATCTTGAACCCCTATCCTAATCCTGAAAAATCTGTGAGAATTTGCGTGCAGAATAAAGTAAAAATCTCAGCGTTTTTCGTATATTTATAGTAAATCACTCTAATTGCTCAGGTCGCAAATTTTCAAAGACAAGGGTTTTGCCCAATGTATTTACTGAAAAAGGGGTTATATCTTGAAGATTGTTAGTGTAGTTGGTGCCAGACCCCAGTTTATAAAGGCCGCTCCTGTTTCACATGAATTGCGAAAAAACCATACAGAGGTGCTTGTCCATACCGGTCAGCACTATGACGATGAAATGAGCAAGATATTCTTTGAAGAGCTAAGTATCCCTCGGCCGGATTATAATTTAGGGATAGGCTCTGCCATCCATGGCAGGCAAACAGGAAGGATGCTGGAAGAAATCGAAAAGGTTCTCTTTATTGAAAGCCCG
>JASEHA010000322.1 GCA_030018795.1 bacterium | reverse complement strand
GTGATATTTGGATGCGTTTGACATGGGCTTACCCACACGATTTGTTAAAGAACCATGAAATTCTTTAATATTTTTTCCCTTTTTCCCTACTTTTCCATTTTTCCTTAATTTACACCTAAACACTTACAAAATATCCAGCATTACATAAGCATAACCCTTACCTCTTCGCCTTCATCAAGACCCTCGCAGTCAATGGGTATCTTGATCAGGCCATTTGCCTCAAATATAGGACGGATAAGCCCTGATGATCCAAAGACAGGTTCAGCCAGATATTTTGTATTGGAAGATGCAGAAATTGTCAGTTGAGATTGTATCCCCTCTGCAGACATTTGTGCCTCCTGGTTCATGTCCCTTGTCCTTACCCGAACATAGTCTTCCCTTCCTGGCTGAGAGGGGATATTGCGGGATGTTATTGCCGTTAGATACCATGGGGACAGGGTTGTATGTTGAAGATGGGCAAGCAATGGTTGCACCAGAACAAGGAACACTATTGTTGTTGAGGCAGGGTGTCCGGGCAGGCCAATGACAGGTTTTTCCTCAATTTTGGCAACAATGGTTGGTTTACCCGGTTTCATAGCCACACCATGAACCAATGTTTCTCCCATGGATGAAAGGGCATCAATGACAAAATCCCTTGCCCCAACAGAGCTGCCGCCACAGATGAGTACTACATCATTTTGAGAAACACATGCCTTGATGGCATCATGTATCAGCTCAAGCCTATCTTGCACAATTCCGTAAAAATTAGGGACAGCCCCAAGCTCCAATACCTTAGAAGCAATGACAAGAGAGTTTATATCCCTTACCTGACCTTTATCTGGCAGGGCATGTGCTGGCACAATCTCATCTCCAGTAGATATTATCCCTACCCTCAACCTCTGGTAGACATCTACCCTTGTTTGTCCAATAGCTGCCAATGCCCCAATCTCATATGCCCGCAAGAGTCTGCCTGCCTGAAAAAGCAGGTTTTGTTTTTTGATATCCTGTCCGATACAGACTGTATTTTCCCATACACCTACTGGCTTTTGAACCTCCAATGTTTGGTTGTCAATCTCATGGGTATATTCAATCATGACCACAGCATTAGCATTCTCTGGCAGCATACCGCCAGTAGGAATCCTTGCTGCTTCACCAGATTTGAGCCTTAAATGTGTTGTCTCTCCCATAAGAACATCCCCGGCAATATTCAGATAGGCAGGCATACTGGATGAGGCACCAAAGGTATCTCTGGCATTAAGGCCATAGCCATCCATAGTTGAACGATTAAAATTTGGAACATCAATTTGAGAATAAACATCCTGAGCCAGAACCCTGTTATTAGCCTCAAGGATAGGAATGGATTCAAACAGAAGAGATGGTAGGAAATGGTTGCATAAAATATCTATTGTCTCTGCTGTGGTCTTGACATTTAAGAATAAACCCTTTGGTAATACCATATTATTCATTTTCATCAGATGCTTTTAAAGCAAATCTCTCTTCAATAAATTCAAACACAAGTAATACGGTAACCATAATTACTGCTGCTACTGATGCTGCAAAAAACATTCCATTGCCAATTGCAAGCCCGAGTGCAGAGGTTGCCCAGATGCTTGCTGCGGTTGTCAGACCTTTAACGCTTGCCTTTGTAACCATGATAGTGCCAGCTCCCAGAAACCCTATCCCTGAAACAACCTGAGCAGCAATTCGTGATGGATCAATCCCACCACCAAATTCTTTATTAATAGAAAGCCCAATCATCATACACATACATGCACCGATACAGACAAGGATATGGGTACGTAATCCAGCTGGTTTATGATGGATTTGCCGTTCCATGCCTACCAGACCGCCAAGCAAGGTAGCTAAGATTAATCTTGTCAGGATATCTGTATCACTCATTTATTATACCATCTTGCAAAATATCTTACATCTCCATCCTATTTGATAGAAGATATATTTTGCCAATGTCCATAAGGTAGATAGTCCATAGGTAACACTTCTTCTGAAGTTAATACTTGATGCTTCAGGGAAGTATCTGGTCGGCACCGGGATTTCTGCAATCTTAAATCCAAAGACCACAGCCTGAACCAGTATCTCTGTATCAAACACAAAATCATCTGAGTTACATTGAAATGGGACTGTCTCTAAAAACCTTCGACTGTATGCCCGAAAGCCTGTATGAAACTCAGAAAGGTTTTGACCTAAGACAATATTTTCTATCAGTGTTAGGAACCTGTTGCCTAAATACTTATAAAATGGCATACCGCCAGCAAGTGCCTCTTCTCGTGTTCTTATTCGAGAGCCAATAGCAATATCTGCCATGCCATTCAGAATGGGTTCAATAAGTTTTGGGGTCAGGCGACTATCATATTGATAATCAGGATGGATCATCACCACCACATCTGCCCCTTGTTTAAGTGCCTCTTTGTAGCAGGTTTTTTGATTTCCGCCATATCCCCTGTTTTGTGGATGTTCGATAACCGTAAGACCAAGTTCCCTTGCTACCTCAACGGTATTATCCCTACTATCGTCATCCACGAGGATAACCTCATCCACAACACCTTGCGGAATATCACGATATGTCTTTTCTACTGTTTTTTCTGCATTATAAGCAGGCATAACGACAATAATTTTCATTTTATGTTAATACTCGATGTTCAAGTTTTTTAACCTACGATTCTTTCAGTCAAAAATAGATGAGTG
>JASEHA010000321.1 GCA_030018795.1 bacterium | reverse complement strand
TCCAGACTACCTGATAGACTATAAATAACAGGGTTGCCTGACTCCCATAAAGGATGCAGCAAACCTGTTTACCGGGCTATTTATTATCTCCTCAGGAGAACCGCTCTGGACAATTTTCCCCTGATTCATTACCGTAATATAATCAGATAATCGGATAGCTTCCATTTGATCGTGTGTGGACATGATAGTCGTTGTCCCTATCTCTTTCAGGTTCTTTTCGAGATCCTCTATCAGTGCCTCACGCGTCGGCAAGTCAAGAAATGTAAATGGTTCATCAAGAAAAAGAATTTCCGGCCTTGTTACAAATGCCCGAGCCAGGCTTGTTCGTTTTGCCTCACCGCCTGAGAGCTTCTTGGCAGAACGATTGCTTAAATGACTGATGCCAAATCGCTCAAGATACTCAGCCACTATATTCTGGATTTCAGACAGCCTGATTCCTCGAATTTTCAGACCTGAGGCAACATTATTAAAAACAGTTGTATCAAAAAGAAGTGGTTCATGGAAAACCATGGAGATGTTTCGTCGATAGGCAATGGCTGTATTATAATTCAAATCAATCCTATTGCCCTTAAAATAGATCTCACCCTTGCCAGAAGCATTGCCCTGATGCAATTTCAACAGGTTGGCTAAAATCAATAAGAGCGTTGATTTCCCAGCACCATTGGGACCAATAAGGCTGAGGTGCTTTCCCTGTTCAATGGAGAAATGAGGGATATCAATGACTGTTACACCCTCTTTTTTTACAAAGATATTGTTTGCCTCAAGAATAGGAGGTAGCACCTCTATTGGTTGATTTTTATTCATCGCAGCCTTTCCCCTTGCTGGATATGGGTAAGAATTGCATTAATCGTAAAGGAAAGCAGCAGGAGAATTATCCCCAGGGCTATGGCAATATCAAAATTGCCTCGGCTTGTCTCCATAACCGTTGCTGTTGTTAATACCCTTGAATACCCTTTAATATTGCCACCGACCATGATCGATGCCCCTACCTCAGAGATGATGCCGCCAAATCCGGCCATAACCGCTGTGAGCAAAGGGAGTTTTGCCTCTTTTGCAAGAATCCACACCATTTGTAGCCGTGTTGCTCCCAGCGACAAAATCTGTAATCGAAGATTAGCCGGTAGATGCTGAATAGCTGACAGGGTAATGCCTGTAACAATGGGTGTAGCAATGATTGTTTGAGCAATAATTATAGCCGTTGGTGTGTAAAGAATGCCCAAAAAACCTAATGGCCCATTTCGCCAGAGAAAGATGGTGATAAATAATCCTACTACTACTGGCGGTAATCCCATGCTTGTGTTGATCAAGCTAACCACAAGGTTTCTTCCTGGAAATCGAGAAAGGGCAACAGTCATCCCTATGGAAACACCCAGAAGCATACTGATAAATGTTGCTATCCCTGAGATTTGAAGAGAAAGTATTGTAATCCCTATTACCTCTTTATCAAGGGTAAAGAGAAGGAAAAACGCCTGTTTTATACCGTCAAAGATCATGTCCATCCTTAGTTTACCTATGTTGTAACAGAAAACACATTAGAGCACCAGAATACCGGAGCACCAGTGCACCAGTAAAGAATTTGTATTTCATAATTAGAATTGCTGCTTTTGCCCAACATCTGGAAAGAAGAGTGGTGAACCATACCTGGCTTTGCCAAAGTTTTTAATGATATTTTGTGCCTGTCTGGAAACCATAAAATCTGAGAAGGCTTTTGCACCTGAGGCATTCACCTTTTTCCACCTGGCAGGGTTGACCTCAATGACATGATACGTATTAAGAAGCATGGCATCCCCTTCAACCAGGATAGAAAGACCAAGATTTTTTTGCATCTTTTGCAATGCCAGATATGTGCCGCGATCAGTTAAGGTATACGCCTTCTTCTCTGCAGAAACACTCAATGTCTGCCCCATTCCAAGACCTGTCTGCTGATACCATCTTTGCCCATTTGGATTTATCCCGGCTGCCTTCCATATAAATCTTTCTTTGGCATCAGTTCCTGAATTATCTCCACGTGACATAAAAACAGCACGCGAATCACTAATCCTCTTAAATGCTTTTACTGCTGACTTTTTCCCCTTAATACCTGCTGGATCATCAAAATGCCCAACAATGACAAAATCATTGTGCATAACAAGCCTTCTGTTTATACCACTGCCATCTGCCATAAACCTCTCCTCAGCATCAGGTGAATGAACCAGCAGTACATCTGCCTCCCCCTTCTGTCCCATAACCATTGCCTGACCAGAGCCTACAGCTATTGTCTTGACAAAATACCCTGTCTTCTTCTCAAAAATGGGAATCAAGACATCCAGAAGACCAGAATCATGGGTACTGGTAGTTGTCGCCAGGATAATGTTTTTCTGCTGCAATTGTACCGCTACAGCAGGTAATACACCAAAAATAATGGCAAAAACACATACTATTACTGCAATCAAATCAATACACTTAACTCTTTTCATTGAAAAAATAGCCAACATAGAACACACCTCTTACTAATATCTGATATTTTATCATACCCTAAATGGGTTGTCAATAAATAAAAATACTGGTGTTGTAATCCGTCAACGAATGGTAAGGAAAACTGAAAGTATCAGCCTTTTTCATCATGTCTTACTCTCCCCCATTACGAATTGAATGCATCAAGTAGTACACAATAAGAGACATGAAAGACATTGCAACCATTTTTTCATC
>JASEHA010000320.1 GCA_030018795.1 bacterium | reverse complement strand
CCCATCAAGGGGGATGGAGGATGGTAACACAGGCTTCCAGCCTGTGAAGTGCTGGAAGCCTCCCACATCATACCAGACCTTGAAAACTGAACAAAAGGCTTGACAAGTATTAGAAAGTATGCTATCACTCGATGTTCAAGAATGATTATGAATAATATTTTCAAGTATTGGGGTAAAGCAAGGCAAGATAAAAATGGCGAATGGAACTACCATTTGTTGCCATATCACTGTTTGGATGTGGCGGCGGTGGGAAGAAATCTGTTGGAATGTCAGCCTGCATTGTTGCAACAATTTGCGAATTTGTCAAGAATAGATAGCAAACCATTCCTGAGATGGACCACCTTTTTACTTGCCATTCACGATATCGGGAAGTTTGCCGATGGCTTCCAAAACATGCAACCTGATTTATTGAATCTATTACAAAAACGCAGTATACAATCATCATCGAATGAACATCATAGTTCCCTTGGGTATCGGTTTTGTGAGGAGTGCTTAACATCTTTACTTGTTGATAATGAAAATGTAGATGATTTGTGGGATCTGTTGCAGCCATGGATTAATGCGGTTACAGGTCATCATGGCCAGCCTCCTCAGCTCGACCTCTCCCCGCCACCTATTCAAATGCAATTCCATGAGCATGTCCGCAATGATGCATTAGGCTTTATACAGGGAATTATTCCCGTGCTGTTACAGAATGGGTTGCCTTTTCGACTGGATGCCTATGACCGATATTATGAGATATTTCCGCGTGTTTCATGGCTGTTGGCAGGTCTCACTGTTCTTGCTGACTGGATTGGTTCTAATCGGGAATGGTTTCCTTACTACGACAAACCTATGCCTCTGACAGACTACTGGCATGATGTAGCTCTTCCGCAGGCAAAAACAGCAGTTGCTGAATGCGGATTAACTGTTCAGGCAATCGCTCCATTCTCAGGTATGCGCATGCTCTTTCCTGCTATCTCTTCGCTGACACCATTGCAACAGTTGGCAGAAAAAACAGAGATTGTTGAAGGGCCGCAACTATTTATAATAGAGGAGGTAACCGGTGGTGGAAAGACAGAGGCCGCCCTCACCCTTGCTCACCGGTTGATGGATAAGGGAATGGTTGATGGGCTATTTATAGCCCTGCCGACAATGGCAACTGCCAACGCCATGTATAAACGAATACAGGAGATGTATCTGAAACTGTTTTCGGAAAACAGCCATCCTTCCTTGATATTAGCCCATAGTGCCAGTCGGATGGTATTGGATATGGAGCAAAAGAATCTTGTGGATAAAGGTTACGGACACAATGATAGCAGTGCTTCACAGGATTGCACAGTCTGGCTGTCAGATAGCCGCAAGAAGTCACTCCTTGCTCATGTCGGCGTAGGAACAATTGATCAGACCCTGCTGGCTATCTTAGCTGTTCGTCATCAGTCGCTCCGGTTGTTAGGACTTGCTCGTAAAGTGCTGATTGTGGATGAAGTGCATGCCTGTGATGCCTATGTCCACCGATTACTCTGCACATTATTAAAGTTTCATGCCTCACAGGGCGGTATGGCTATTTTGCTGTCTGCCACACTGCCGCAGGCTATGCGGGCAGAGTTAATCAATTCGTTTGCCAATGGTTTGGAAATCAAAGATGTAACTACGAAAAAAAATGACTATCCCCTGCTAACACACTTTTCACAAACAGAAGAAATACAGGAGGTGCCGGTAGCAGCCCGGAAGGCTCTTTCACGCACGGTAAAGGTGCAACCTCTTTATTCTTCTGACGAAGTAAATGAGGTGTTACAAGAGATGCTTGATGCTGACGGTTGTGCCTGTTGGGTGCGAAATACCGTTTATGATGCTATGCAATCTTATCGTGAATGGGTTGATCGATTAGGAAAGGATGGGGTGATGCTATTTCATGCCCGTTTCACTATGTGTGATCGTTTAAGGATTGAAGATGAGGTGATTCGTTGCTTTGGGCTGAAGAGTACTACTTGTGACCGCCAGAAGAAGCTATTGATTGCCACACAAGTGGTGGAGCAGTCATTGGATTTGGACTTTGACTTTATGGTCAGTGATCTGGCACCTATTGATCTGTTAATACAGAGAGCAGGACGGTTACAACGACATGCACGCGGACAGCGGAAACAGCCTGTTTTAGGGGTATACATGCCACAGTTAGTGGAAAAGCCAGGAAAGGACTGGTTCAAGAAGGTATTCCCCAAAGCATCCAGGGTGTATGACCATCATGGTCATCTCTGGCTGACTGCAAAGTGGCTCTGTAAACATCAGGGATTTACTATGCCAGAGAATGCAAGAGAGATGATCGAGTCGGTCTATGGGGAATCGTCACAGGTAACAATCCCTAATGATTTGCAATTATTAGAAGATCAGGCGGATGGAAAAGATATGGCTGATAAATCACAAGCCAGATTCAACAGCCTTAATCTTCACGAGGGTTATCAAGCCACTATGACCCAGTGGCAGGATGATGTTTCCGCACCTACTCGACTGGGTGAGCCTACTGTTACGGTGAGACTGGCACGCTGGGATGGAAATCAACTTGTGTCGTGGAGTAAAGAAAATACAGGGCATGATTGGGAACTCTCGCAAATTACTGTCCGTAAGTCACAGATTGCAAAGGAAGACACAAACAATCTGCCGACCTGTGCGGTTGAAATTTACCACACAGGTTATATTTTTGTAGACATAATGT
>JASEHA010000031.1 GCA_030018795.1 bacterium | reverse complement strand
GCCTTCCTCTAAAATCGTGCACAACCTAAAAAGTTATTCATCAGCGTTCTAACTCTTTTCTGAACCGTATACTCTCAAGTGGCATACTTAAACCGTCAGGTTACGACAAATCTATCCCTGATACAATTGCTCTGCAATTGCCACAGCCTTAAGCATTCCCTTTGCCTTATTTCTTGTCTCCTCATATTCCTTTTCTGGTTGAGAGTCAGCAACAATCCCTGCACCTGCCTGAACATAAACCTTTTCTTCATACATTACCATTGTTCGGATAGTAATGCAGGTATCCATGTTCCCTGAAAAGCTAAAATATCCAATACAGCCGGCATATGGTCCCCTTTTGGATGTTTCAAGCTCATCAATTATCTCCATGGCTCGCACCTTTGGTGCACCAGTAACCGTTCCTGCCGGGAAACATGCTCTTAAGGCATCAAGATAATTCTTATCCTGCATCAGTTTTCCCTTTACTGAGGTAACTATATGCATCACATGGGAGTATCTTTCAATAATCTCAAACTCTGGCAGGATAATGCTGCTGTATTCACAAACCCGTCCAATATCATTCCTCCCAAGGTCAACCAGCATTATATGTTCTGCCAATTCCTTTGGGTCAGACAAAAGGTCTTTTTCATAGAACTCATCCTCTTCCTTGTTTTTCCCCCTTGGTCTTGTGCCGGCAATGGGTCTTGTTTCTACTATCTTCTCATCCACCCTTACCAAAAGCTCAGGGGATGACCCAATTAAAGACAACTTGCCGAATTTAAGCAAAAACATATATGGAGATGGATTTACCCATCGCAGTGCCCGATACAGGCTCAAGGCATCAGCCTTGACAGGCGACTGAAACCTCTGAGAAAGCACTATCTGGAATATGTCACCGGCAGAAATATATTCCTTTGCCTTTAACACAGAGATTTCAAACCCCTGTTTAGTAACATTGGATTGAATATCTATCTCTGAAATAGTATCGGTTATAGGAAATATTTCATTTTTAGGGGGTAATATCTGTTTCAATCTTTCAATTATACCTGTTATCTTGTCCATTGCCCCTTGATAGGCTTCCTCGATATCACCATCTCTTAACCAGACATTAGCAATAACCTTAATCGTATGCCTCACATGGTCAAAAACAAGTATGGTATCAGTGATAACAAACAACACATCCGGCAGATTGAGCAGATCCTGATTTGTATCTGGAATATCTTCAATGCAGCGGACATAATCATACCCTATATATCCCACAGCACCGCCAAAAAACCTTGGAAGCTCTGGAATCCTTGCAGACTCAAATTCATTCATAAACCCTAACAGATGCATCAAGGGGTCAACACCCTCGAACCTTTCAACCTTCCCATCCCTGCTAACCTCTACCACATTACCCTTACCCCTAAAGATAATAAAGGGATTGCTTCCCAAAAAGGAATACCTCCCCAGGCTCTCCCCGCCCTCAACACTCTCCAACAAGTAGGCATACTCTGTATCCAGGGCTATCTTCTGAAAGGCAGAGACAGGTGTTTCCATATCAGCCAGGATTTCTTTATATACAGGGATAAGGTTTGCACCATCTTTTGCTTTTTGTCTAAATTCATGGTAATTCATTATTTTATTCTGCTCCTTAAATCAAGCATAGAACGCACAAGAACGCACCTAAAGGTGCTTACTACTACCTTCCCCCATTACGAATTGAACGCATCAAGTAGCACACAATAAGAGGCATGAAAGACGTTGCAATCAGTCCAGTGCACCAGTCGGTCGCAATCCTTTTTTCATCAAATATCAGTTTCTCACGGTGTCTGGTGTCCTGGTGACTGGTGCCCCCTTGTCAAAAACTTGAACATCGAGCATTATCAATCTCTGCGTTCTCTGTGGTGATAAGGTGATAAAGATATAAGGTCGCATTTTTTATAAAAAAAGGATTGACTTTTTGGTATTTTTGTGTATACTTAATTTCGTAACTACTCAGATATAGGCTGTAAATATTTAAGCTGTAGGAAGGAATTAATGGAAAAGGTGTTTATCTTTGATACCACCTTGCGGGATGGGGAACAATCCCCAGGTGCAAGTATGGAAATAAGGCAAAAAATGGAGATAGCCAGACAGTTGGCCAGGCTTGGGGTAGATGTTATTGAGGCAGGGTTTCCAATGACCTCAGAGGGTGATTTTGAGGCGGTGAGAGCAATAGCCAGAGAGGTGGAGGGACCAATTATCTGCGGACTGGCACGTGCTGTACCAGGTGATATTACCAGGGCATGGGAGGCATTGAAGGATGCTGCCCGTCCAAGAATCCATACCTTTATCTCTTCCTCTGATATTCAGATAAAGCATCAACTCAGAAAAACTCGGGAAGAGGTGATAGTGATTGCTAAGGATATGGTCAGCAAGGCAAAGGAATATACCGCTGATATTGAATTTTCTCCTATGGATGCTACCCGCACAGCCCCAGAGTTCTTGTATGAGCTGTTAGAAGCAGTAATTGAGACTGGAGCAACAACCCTTAATATCCCTGATACTGTTGGCTATGCTATTCCACAGGAATTCGGACAGCTTATTGCCAGCATAAAAAAGAATGTCCGCGGGATTGATACGGTAGTAATCAGCGTTCATTGTCATAATGACCTTGGGCTTTCAACCGCAAATTCATTGGCTGCCGTTGCTAATGGCTGCCGACAGGTAGAGTGCACCATCAATGGCATTGGTGAGAGAGCCGGGAATGCTGCCCTGGAAGAGGTTGTTATGGCTATAAATACCCGTAAAGACCTGTTTGATCTTACAACCAGAATTGATACCACACAGATACATAAAATATCCCGTCTTGTAAGCCGGGCAACGAGTATGATTGTTCAGCCCAATAAAGCCATTGTGGGCGTAAATGCCTTTGCCCATGAATCAGGTATCCATCAGGATGGAATGTTGAAAGAAAAAACAACATTTGAAATCATGACCCCAGAAAGTATTGGCTTAAAAGAAAGCAGGCTTGTCCTTGGAAAGCTTTCTGGCAGGCATGCCTTTAAGGCAAGGCTGCAGGAGATGGGTTATAATTTGAACGATGAAGAGCTGAATAGAGCCTTTATTACCTTCAAAGGGATGGCAGATAAAAAGAGGGAGATTACAGACAGCGACTTAGAGGCTCTTGTTTCAGATGAGCTGCAAACCATAAAGGAAACATATCGATTAGAAAAGGTACAGATTATCTGCGGCACACCAGGTATTACCCCTGTGGCAACGGTATCACTTAAGAAGCAAGATGGGGAGATAATCGAAAATACAGCCAGCGGGGATGGTCCAATCGATGCTATTGGCAAAGCCATTGAGGCAATGGTTGGTATTCCATTAAAACTGGTTGATTTTTCTGTGCAGGCAGTAGGCAGTGGCAAGGATGCCGCCGGTGAAGTAAATATTCACCTTGAATCAGGGGAACATCTGTTCTCTGGACGGGGAACAGATACAGATATTGTCGTTGCTTCTGCTAAGGCATTTGTTCATGCGGCAAATAAGGTGATTGGATAACCATTCAGATGTTTATCCAGGAAAAATGGAAAAGCAGGAAAAAAGGGGAATTATTATGGGAAAGACTATTGCTGAAAAGATACTTGGGGCACACATGGGGAGGGATGTATCTCCAGGTGAATTGATTGAGGTGGATGTAGATATTGCCCTGGGGAATGATATTACCACGCCGCTGGCTATTATTGAGTTTGAAAAATTAGGGTTAAAATCTGTGTTTGATCAGGACAGGGTGGTTATTGTTCCTGACCATTTTGCTCCGAATAAGGATGTAAAGGCTGCTCAGCAATGCAAGATGGTGCGGGAGTTTGCCAAAAAGTATAAGATTACCAATTATTTTGAGGTTGGACGGATGGGGATTGAACATGCCCTGCTTCCAGAGCAAGGGTTGGTTTTGCCTGGTGATATTATCATTGGTGCTGATTCTCATACCTGTACCTATGGGGCATTAGGAGCATTCTCAACAGGCATTGGCAGCACTGATCTGGCATCGGTCATGGCTACAGGTCAGATATGGTTTATGGTGCCAGAGTCTATAAGGTTTATCTTCCATGGTTCTCGCCAAAAATGGGTTGGCGGCAAGGATTTGATATTATATACTATTGGCAGGATTGGTGTTGAAGGGGCAAACTATGCAGCTATGGAGTTTTGCGGGGAGGCTATCTCGTCTCTGCCAATGTCAGATAGGTTTACCATGTCTAATATGGCTATTGAGGCTGGCGGCAAGTGCGGAATTATTCAGGCTGATGAAACTACCATTGAGTATGTAACCCCAAGGGCAAAAAGGGAATATAAGATATACAAAAGCGATGATGATGCTAAATATAAAGAGGTTTATGAATTTGATTGCAGCCGTATTGAGCCGCAGGTGGCTTTCCCTCACCTCCCATCCAATACAAAACCAATCAGTGAGGTTGGAGATATAAAGATAGACCAGGGTGTAATTGGCTCATGTACCAATGGAAGGATAGAGGATTTGCGTTTGGCTGCTCAAGTCTTAAAGGGCAAAAAGGTTCATCCAGAGGTAAGATTGATAGTTATTCCAGCAACTCAAGCAATTTACCAGCTCGCTGTAAAAGAAGGGCTGATTGATATATTTATCGAGGCACAGGCAGTGGTTTCCACCCCTACCTGTGGACCATGTCTTGGTGGTTATATGGGTATCTTAGCCGAAGGGGAAAAGGCTATTACTACCACTAATAGAAACTTTGTTGGACGGATGGGACATCCAAAGAGTGAGGTCTATCTGGCAAATCCAGCAATAGTTGCTGCATCATGTATTTCAGGGAGAATTATCGCACCGGAAGAGGTACTGTAGGCACTGTAAATGTTCAGCTGGCTTCCTTGCCGGCTGTTTTTGTATAATTATAGAGCGTTTTCAAGATATCAAGCAATGGTAATCGCAGGCTTTAGCCTGTGTGAGTACTCGCAACTACAAAAGATTATTGAATGATAACATAATTACTATATTGCCTTGATTTTGCTGACAGCTAATACAGTGCCCTTCCGTAGTTTCTTGGGGGAGGGGAAATGAAAAAAAAGATATTGACTATAGACGATAATGTCGCTATTGTAGAGACATTAGAGCTTTTTTTGAGATTACAGGGGTTTGTTGTAAAGGGGGCATATAGCGGGCATGATGGATTGGCATTGGCCAGGGATTTCATACCGGATATGATTCTCCTTGATGTGGTCATGCCTGGCATGACTGGACATGAGGTATGTACGAGCTTAAAGCAAGACAATAGATTAAAGAAGATACCGGTTGTCTTTGTCACTGTGGAGGGTAAGCCAGAGGATATTAGCCTTGGGTATTCACTTGGTGCAGAGGATTATGTTCTTAAACCCTTTGATTTAACAGACTTGCATAAAAGAATAACGTTTATTTTGGAGAATAATAATGGTCATAAAAGGAAAGATTCATTGCTTTGGTAATGATGTAAACACAGATGATATTATCCCTGCGGTTTATTTAGATACCACAGAGCCATCTGAGCTGGCTAAGCATTGTATGACAGGGATAGATCCAGCATTTCCATGCAGGGTTATGTCTGGTGAGATTATGGTTGCAAACAAAAATTTTGGCTGCGGCTCTTCTCGGGAGCATGCCCCGATTGCTATCAAGGCATGCGGCATTGCCTGCGTTGTGGCAGCATCCTTTGCCAGAATATTCTATCGTAATGCCATCAACATCGGGTTACCCATTGTTGTCTGTCCAGAGGCAGCGGCAGAATCTACGGATGGTGATGTTCTTGAGGTAGATACAACTCAAGGAACAATAAGAAATTTAACTACAGATAAAACATATACTACCGCCCCATTCCCGGAATTTATGCAGAGGTTGATCTCTGCGGGTGGGCTGATGGAGTATGTTAGGGAGAAGAGGAGGCAGATGTGTATAAAATAGCAGTTATCCCGGGTGATGGGGTAGGACCAGAGATTATCAGGGAAGGGTTAAAGGTATTAGAATGTGTGGAGGATAAATGCAACCTGAAATTTGAATTTGTCCCCTATGATTTTGGTGGGGACAGGTATCTTGCGACAGGTGAAATACTGCCTGATTCATGTATTGAAGAGATGAGACAGTGTGATGCTATCTATCTTGGTGCTGTGGGTCATCCAGGGGTTACCCCGGGCATCCTGGAAAAAGGGTTGTTGTTAAAGCTCAGGTTTAGCCTTGACCAATATATCAATCTCAGACCCATAAAGCTTTATCCAGGTGTAGAAACCCCTATCATGGGCAAGGGGCCACAGGATATTGATTTTGTGGTTGTTAGAGAAAATACTGAATGCCTTTACTGCGGTGTTGGTGGTTTCTTGAAAAAGGGAACTCCTGATGAGGTCGCAACTCAAGAGGCAATATATACCCGTAAGGGAACAGAAAGGTGTATCAGGTATGCCTTTGAGCTGGCATCAAAAAGACCACGGAAGAAACTCACCCTTTGTGATAAATCAAACGTTCTTACCTATGGACATGACCTGTGGCAGCGAGTATTCAAAGAGTTGGCAAAGGAATACCCTACTATAGAATGCGATCATGCCTATGTAGATGCGACCTGTATGTGGATGGTCAAAAACCCGGAATGGTTTGATGTAATAGTAACCTGCAACCTTTTTGGTGATATTATTACTGACCTTGGAGCAATGGTTCAGGGCGGAATGGGGGTAGCAGCCGGCGGAAATATTAATCCAAAGGGGACATCTATGTTTGAGCCAATTCATGGCTCTGCCCCTAAATACACAGGCAAAAATGAGATTAACCCCATTGCAACCATCCTTGCCGGCTCCATGATGCTCGATTTTCTTAAAGAAGAAAAGGCAGCAAGGCTTATCGAGAATGCAGTTATCAAGATACTTTCTGAAGGCTGCCTGAAGGATCTGGCTGCTGGAAAGATGGGTATGTCTACTGCAGATGTTGGGGATCTGGTGGTAAAATTCATAGAAAAAGATAATGGAAAATAAAACCATGCAAAAATCAATACGGCTGTCAATCATTATCTCCATAGGGATTATTGGTTACTATGCCTTGTATTCGCTCTCAAAGCAAAATGAAGACCGAAAACAACAGGTGGTCCTAAAAAAAACCCAGCTTGAGGTAGAAAAATGCGTCAAAGAGATTGAGGCTGCTTGCAAAAAGGCAGACAGCGTGGAACAAATCAATAAGCTTATCCAGCACAAGATATTATGGATAGATATGATTGGCAAGTCTGCTGCCCCTGTTCTGATAAAGAAATTCAAAAACAAAAAAAAGAGTATGCTCTTCAGGATAGTCATGGCTGAATTGTTGTCTATAACCATGAACCCAGAGGTTATTCCAGAGGTCATCAAGGTGTCTGGTGATGTGACTGAACCAATGGAGATAAGAATATCTGCTGTGGTAGTGTTAGGCAAGATAAGTGATGAGTCTGCTGTGCTGGCATTAGAGAAAATATTGGATAAAGAGCCTCTGGAACTTCAAATGCCAGCAGCATATGCACTGGGAGAGATAAGAAATGAAGAGGCAATCGATATTCTTAATGAAAAATTGCTTAAAGGCTGCGATCCCTTGCTTGAAAAAGAGATAAAGATTGCCCTTGCAAAAAAAGGGACCAGAAACAAGGATAAGGGTCCATGGTGGCCAGGGAAAGAGAAAATCGACAACCAATGATCATACTTAAGTGAGACAATTATGCTAAGTCATTAAAAATATATAACCACTACATTTTGTCGTATCTTTGCTTGGCACCCAAAGAGTGAATTTGCTTAAGTGTAAAGATTATTCATTTTCACTTCCTAAGGAGCGATGCGGAAGCAAAAGAGTGGCGTGGGAAAAGGTGGAGCGGTAACGGAAACAGAGAAAAGATGTGGCACAGAGATCGGTGTGGAGATAGAAGAGTGGTACGAGACGAGAAATGCAAGATACAGGATGCAGGGTGAACACCGCATATTCCCTCTCAAGAGGATAATACACCCCTACCCCTCTCAAGAGGGGATTTTCTGTATTTCCCTCTAATAAGAGGGGTTAGGGGGTGCGCAAGTTCACTTCGCTAAAACAGAATATACCTTCCGCTAAACAATTTCTCCCCATTTCACTGACGCATTATGAGAATTCCGTATTTTATAGTTGACAAATCGAGAAATTTCTGGTATTATATTTAATTAATATGCGTCCGTAGCTCAACGGATAGAGCGTTGGACTTCGAATCCACAGGTTGGAGGTTCGAATCCTCTCGGACGCGCCAGAAAATTATTTTACTCGTGATGCGCCTGTAGCTCAATGGATAGAGTAACGGACTCCGGATCCGTATGTGGAGGTTCGAGTCCTCTCAGGCGCGCTTTAGAAATATATCTGTAATCGGGCTGTTAGCTCAATTGGCAGAGCAGGGGACTCTTAATCCCAAGGTTATAGGTTCGATTCCTATACAGCCCACCAATAGAATAAGCAGTGCTACCTCATTCATATGGATGTGGGTTGAAAACAAACAGATAAACAAAAAGGAGATATGGTTAAGATGTATGCTATTGTAGAGACAGGTGGAAAGCAGTATCAGGTTGAACAGGGGTCAAGGATTAATGTAGAAAAGATTCATTCTTTGCCAGGGGATACGATTGTTTTGGATCATGTGCTTATGATAAAAGATGGTGATTCTGTTCTTGTTGGGGAAGATGTGAAGAGTGCCAGGATAATGGGTAGTGTTGTAGAACATGGAAAAGAGAAAAAGATAACCATCATCAAGCATAAGAGAAGAAAACATGACAGAAAAAAGACCGGACATAGACAAACATATACCCGATTATTAATTACTGAACTTCAGGCATGATCACCATTACCCTTGTTCGGGATGATAACAGGGAAATTATTGAATTCTGGGTAACAGGTCATGCGAATTATAAGAGCAAAGGGGCAGTATCAACAGGGAATGATATTGTTTGTGCAGCAGTGTCTGCTGTGGTACAAACAGCAGTTGAAGGAATGAAAAGGTATTTACCTGATGAGATATGTGTGAAAAAGGGTAAAGGAATGCTGCATGTTGAGATTATAAATGGAAAGACTTCTAAGGAATCTTCAGTTATATTAGAAACAATGCTGTTGGGATTAAAAAGGGTGGAAGAAAATTATTCAGAATATGTACGGATTACAGTCCCTTAGTTAAGTTTGTCCAATAAAGCTAACTACTTAAACACTAATAAGGAGTAAACCAAAATGAACGAGAACAATCTTCTTTCTCTGCTTATTGTTTTACTGGTAATTGGTACCATATTTAATTTTCTCTTAGCCCTTGCTATTTCTTATCTGGCATCTGTGATAAAAAGGAGATTCGGAAAGGATTATGCAGATAAGTATATAGAGGCTGCAGAGATTGGGGTGCGGGGCTCTGAACAATACTTCCTTGCCTCATCTTCACAGGTGGCGAATAAGGATAAAAAAGACCTTGCCCTGGATATAACCAAAAAGATGCTTCAAAAGGATAATATCGCTCTTAAGACAAGAGATGATGAGGACTTGCTTTCAGATATTATTGAGGCAATGGTGAATAAGGTTAATGAACATAAAAGGCCTGCTCATACCCCTGCGGGACATAAGGCAGGATAAGATTAATCCGCAGATTTCGCAGAGTACGCAAATTATTTAAAAGAAGATGGAGAAGGATGCAACCAATTCCATTTGTTTATAGAGACGCACAATATCTTGCGTCTTAGCGTGTTGCTTTTAATCTGTGAACTCTGCGTAATCTGCGGATATTTCTGGAAAATTTTAGGAGGATAATGCTATGGCACATAAAAAAGGGTTAGGAAGCAGTCGTAATGGACGGGATAGCCATTCTCAACGATTGGGGGTAAAAAGTCATGATGGTCAATTGATCTCTGGTGGCTCAATTATTGTCAGACAGCGGGGGACAACCTTTTTGCCCGGGAAAAATGTTGGCAGAGGGAGTGATGATACCCTTTATGCCAGAATAGCCGGGTATGTTCAGTTTGGTACATTACGAGGAAAAAGAATTGTCCAGGTTGTGGCTGTTTAATTATGTTTGTTGATTCTGCAAAAATTTTCATAGAAGCTGGAAATGGCGGTGCTGGTTGTGTTAGCTTTAGAAGGGAAAAATTTGTTCCTCATGGTGGCCCAGATGGTGGTAATGGTGGACATGGTGGAAGAATAATCATCGAGGCAGATGAAAACCTTTTAACCCTTTTGGACCTGCAGAGCAAACGACACTATCGGGCACAAAGCGGAGCACCAGGACAGGGAAATAATAGATACGGAAAAGCGGGGAAAGATTTGATCATTAAGTCACCTCTTGGTACCAAGCTGATTGATGCTGCTACAGGCAAGATACTTGGAGATATGATTGCTCATGGAACACAGGTTATCGTTGCTTATGGTGGGCTTGGTGGCAGAGGAAATGCTAAATTTGCAACAAGTGCCAAACAAACCCCAAGAATTGCTGATAAGGGAGAAAAAGGAGAGAAAAGGGAGTTATTGTTAGAGCTGATGCTCTTAGCTGAGGTGGGGATTGTTGGCTTCCCTAATGCCGGGAAATCAACACTCTTGTCTAAAATCTCTGCTGCTCACCCAAAGATTGGGGATTATCCCTTTACTACACTGTATCCTAATCTGGGTGTAGTGAAAATAGATGAATTCAGGTCTTTTGTCGCCGCAGATATCCCGGGAATCGTTCCTGATGCTCATCTTGGTGTAGGGTTGGGGGATAAGTTCTTAAGGCATATCGAAAGAACAAAGGTATTGATACATCTTTTAGAGCCAGATGATGCATCATTAGAAAGGTTTCATGCCTTGAATAAAGAGATGAGGCTATATAGTCCAGAGTTGTCTGCAAAGCCACAGATAGTAGTTATTAATAAGATGGATATGCCTGATGCAGAAGAGAAATGGGAAGATATAAAAAAAGCCATGAATTCTATCGGCATTGAGCCGATGGCTATCTCAGCACTAACCGGAAAAGGGTTGAAACAGATTGTCTGGTGTGTAGCACAGATGTTAGAGGAATTAACAGCTGAAAACTCGGTAGAATTGGTGGATTGAGTGGTTATTCCCCCTTAAAAGGGGATTAGGGGGTTATTTAACGCTTTCATCTGAATGCTCTTATTGATTCAAGGATGATAAATGACGATAAAAATAGGCATCTTAGGAGGAACATTTAACCCAATCCATAACGGACACCTTTTGATTGCTGAGGCAGCAAAACAGTCATATTCCTTACAAAAGGTTATTTTTATTCCCTGTTTTATGCCTCCTCATAAGGAGACAGGTGTTAAGGATTCCCCTGAGGCTCGATATGCTATGACCAGCATGGCTGTCGCCGAGTATCCTTGTTTCATGGTTTCACCCATAGAGATAGAAAGAAAAGGGAAATCATACTCAAGGGATACGATACAAGAGATAAAAATAAGCTATGGGTTAGAATCAAGCATATATTTTATTGCAGGCACAGATACTATTGCCGAACTGAATATATGGAAGGATATTGACGAACTTTTATCCTTATGCAGGTTTATTGGGGTGAATAGACCTGCATACCCCTTAAATATTCCAGAAAGGTATAAAGAAAAGATTGATATTGTCAATATAATCGGTGTGGATATTTCATCTTCAGAGATTAGAAGAAAATTATCCAACCATGAATCCATTCAGGGGCTTGTCCCTGAATGTGTAGAAAAATATATCGATAGCCATGGATTGTATCAATGAATATAGAAAATATTAAGAAGGAACTACAACAGATACTGGGAGCAAAAAGGTTTCAACATTCCTTGAGTACAGCTGAAATGGCTATGCTTTTAAGCAAACGGCATGGGGTATCCCCTGAAAAAGCAGAATTAGCTGCCATATTGCATGATTGTGCTAAGGGATATTCAATCCATGAGATGAGGGAACAGATTGCAACATATCAAGTGGAACTGGATGAGGTAGAACGAAAAGAGCCAGGGTTATGGCATGCACCACTCAGTGCGGTTATGGCAAGGGTAAGATTTAATGTAGCGGATGAAGATATCCTGCAGGCTATCCAGATTCATTCTACAGGCGATCAAGGGATGACCCCATTAGATAAGATTGTTTATGTCTCAGATTATATTGAATATCATCGCAAACACCTGAAGGTAGAAGATATAAGAGAGCTTGCTCCTTATAACCTGAATTTAGCGGTACTTATGACTATAAATATAAAGATAACCTATCTTCTTGAGCAAGAGGTTCTTATCCATCCTCGTTCGATTGTTGCCAGGAATGATTTGTTGACTCAAGGGGTGAAGAAGTAGGTGGAGAACAAAACGAAGATGAAGGATAATTGTTTGATAAATAGCGATTGTATAAGTGAAAAGGTGTTGGCATGTATTGATGCCTGTCTGTCTAAAAAGGCTGAGGATGTGGTAGCTCTTGATATCTCTGGGTTAACACCTATTGCTGATTATTTTATTATTTGTTCGGGAATGTCAGAAATTCAGGTGCGAGCTATTGCTGACGCTAATGAGGATGTTCTTGATGAGATAAGGAGGAGCGACCGTTCATCTCCACCATGCCGTCGGGAAGGAATGGGTAAATGGATATTAGTAGATGGTGGAGATGTTATTATTCACGTCTTCCATGAAGATGTCAGAAGGTTTTATGATATTGAAAACCTATGGGCAGATGCAAAACGGTTAACAGTGTGAGGCTCGATGTTCAAGTTTTTCTTATTGAACCGCTCTTTGAGCAAGTAAAACCACAAGCAGGATGCTTGTGATACTAAAGTAAGTCAAGCTTCCAGCTTGATAGGTAGAAAATACCACAAGACCATTTCACTGCTAAAGTGCCAATGGTGGCAAAAAACTTGGAAACATCGAGTGAAACAAACAATTGTTTGTTTCTATATAAAAATATGTGGGGGATTAGCTCAGTTGGTAGAGCGATTGCATGGCATGCAATAGGTCAGGGGTTCGAGTCCCCTATCCTCCACCATTTTAAGGTTGTGGGCATAAAAATGGAATATGTGATTGTCTTAATTACTGCCCCGCAAGCAGAAGCGAAAGATATGGCAATGATACTGGTTCAAGAAAAATTGGCTGCATGTGCCAATATTATTGATACGGTTTCCTCTATCTATTGGTGGGAAGGAAAGATTCAGGATGATAAGGAAAGCCTGCTCATCTTAAAAACCATGCAAGACATGATAGAGGCATTAATCATAAGAACTAGGCAGATTCATTCCTATACCGTGCCAGAGATAATTGCCTTGCCTGTTATCAACGGGAATCAGGATTACTTGAACTGGATCAGTGAATCAATGATGAGCTAACAGCATTCAGCTTCTTATCTGACTGAATGTTTACAAAAAGGAGGATGTTTGCATGTTATTTACTATTTTGGAATTCTTTTTTGCTGCAGCTGGTATCTTTGGTTTGGTGATGGCTGTTATTCTTATTGTTATGGAAACCAAGAGAAGAAAGGAATATAGGTTCATACGAGAAGAGGATACAAAGACAATCTCTCAGCTTACCAGAGAAAAAGAAAACCTGAGGGAAGAAATTATTGGAAAGTTAGCCTCCCTTACCAATAAAGAAGAGCAAAGGCAGGATCTGCTTTTAAGTATTTTGAAACGACTTGAAGAGGAAGAAAAGGGGCGTGAAGGCGATCTGATGAATTGGCTGGAGTTTAAGGCAAAGAAATGGCATGAACAGGTAGATGAACGCGTTTCTGAACGACTTGCTAAATTCCAACAGGAAATGTCGATTTTGAACAAAAAATTCTCTGCTATGGAGGGAAAGATAGAGGGTATAGAAACAAAACTAAAGGAAAAAGAAGAGACACCACAACAGTAGAGACACGATTAATCGCGTCTCTACCATTGATGAACATTTGCCATACAGAGAGGCTATTAAAAGAGAAATATGGTCAAGAGATTTCACAGCCAAAAGAACCCAAAGCATGACAAAAAGCCAAGTCAGGAAGGCTAATCCATGACTCTGTTGATTTAGTCAATTTTTGCGAGACCATC
>JASEHA010000319.1 GCA_030018795.1 bacterium | reverse complement strand
TGTTTGACAGGAGTGGCAGGAGAAAATTGTCGAGCAGGTTTAAAATAGCTCAAGTTGAGTCGGAGGAATATCGGAGGAATAAATGTTGCGTAACCTTGTCTGTTTTTTAATAATGATGCTGCTAAGTGTTCATGCTCATGGTATGGAAAATATGAAAAATAACGGCTCGTCAACATTAGCCCTTCTGCAGTCATTTATCCCCCCATTGCCTCAGGAGGTTACACCTCAGGTTGTTTCTAAAAAAGATGTTAAGATATTTGGCCGTGAGATATTTGATAAGGCATCAGCCTTGATTGAACCAGTGCTTGATGTGTCTGTGGGACCTGATTATGTCATTGGTCCTGGTGATAATCTAATTGTTGAATTATGGGGTAAGTTTGAGGTTGTCCATAATCTGGTCGTGGACAGGGATGGGAAGGTGTTTATCCCCAATATTGGTGCTATCTATGTCTATGGGCTTTCGTTTACTCAAGCCCAGAAACTCCTGCAGGATAAATTTTCTAAGGTGTACAATGATTTCAAGATGAATGTGACTCTTGGCAAGCTTCGGACAATCAAGGTGTTTGTTGTTGGTGAAGCAGTAAGACCTGGTGTCTATTGCTTGAGTTCTTTATCTACAGCATTTAATGCCCTTTATGCAGCTGGCGGACCAGGGATGGAGGGTTCTATGCGGAATATAAGGCTGATAAGGGAGAATAAAGAGATAGCTGCCATTGATTTGTATAAGTTTTTGCTCGAAGGTGATAAGTCTCAAGACCAGAGGCTTTGTGCAGGGGATACAATCTTTATACCATTAAAGGGTCCATTGGTTGGCATAGCTGGTGAGGTGGTCAGGCCGGCTATGTATGAACTAAAGGGGACAACTACAGTCGCTGAGTTGATCAAGCTGTCTGGCGGGGTTAAACCTACAGGCTATCTTCATCGAATTCAGATAGAGAGGCTAACACCTCATGAGAAGAATATTGTAGAGGATATATCCCTGTATCCATTGTCTTCTCTTTCTCTTGGAAAAAAGTGTGTGTTTGATGGGGATTTTGTCTTAGTATTTCCTATACCAGAACAGGCTTATAAATACGTAGAATTAGTTGGCATGGTTCTGCGTCCTGGAAGGTATGAATTAAAGGAAGGGATGAAGATAGGTGAGCTGCTTGATCTGGGAAAGCTATTGGAAGAGGCATGTGTAGAAAAAATAGATATTATTAGAACATATAAGGATAAACATCAGCAGGTCATATCTATCAACCTGAACAAAGAGGATAAAGCTTGCGATTTAGAGCTTCAGGAATGGGATAGGGTTGTTGTCTATTCCTCGTGGGACTTAAAACCAAGGGATAGGGTGAGTATTACTGGACTTGTTAAGAATCCAGGCTCATATGATTTACTTGAGGATATGACTGTGGGTGATATTATCTGTCAGGCAGGTGGGATAACAAAGGCAGATGAAATCATTCATGTTGAGATTATTCGCACAAGTGTCTCAGGACAGGTAGAGGTAATACCTGTTGACATTAAGGATGTGCTTGGCGGTGATAGGGATAATGATGTTAAACTACAGCAGTTTGATCATGTTTATGTGTATTCTGTATTTGAACCAGAGATAACCCCTGTGGTCAGAGTAACTGGTCAGGTAAAAAAACCAGGTGTTTATTCGTTTAGTAATGGAATGCGGATATCTGATATTATTAACCGCTCTGGCGGGTTGGAAAAGAGTGCTGCATTGCTTAATGTAGAGCTTTCTCGGATGGTAAAGAATGAGGAAGGGATATCCTTTATTAATATGCCTGTAAACCTGAAAAAGATAATGATAGAAAATGATATTGATGAGAATATTAGTCTTCAGGAGGATGACAATTTATTTGTTCGGCAGATTCCTGAGTGGCGAATAGAGGATACTGTGGTTGTTTCTGGAGAGGTTCTTTACCAAGGAACATATGCTATCACCAGGGATGAAAGATTATCCTCTGTGCTGCAACGAGCCGGTATGTTTACCAGAGAGGCATTTTTAGCAGGGGCAGTATTTATCAGGCAATCTGTAAAGGAACAGCAGGAGCATGAAGGAAGAAATAGATTTCTATTGATAGAAGAAGAGGCTTTATTACGGGAAGAGACTTCATTGCTGGATGAAAAATTATTGCCAGAAGAGCTTAAGAAGAGGCAGCAAGTATTAGCAAATAGAAGGGAATTATTAAGGATGTCTATGGAGAGGATGCCAAAGGGCAGGATAATACTAAGGATTGCTAGCCTTGAAAAATTTAAAAATTCTCGGGATAATATTATTCTTTGTAATGGTGATTCTGTCTTTGTTCCCAAAACCCCTGTCTCAGTGATAGTCATGGGTGAGGTGAATAACCCTGGAGCAATTTTATATCATAACGGCAGATCTATCAGGTATTATCTGGCATCTGTTGGTGGAATTACCAAGCATGCTAATAAATCAGGGATTTATATTATTAAGCCTGATGGCAGGGTAGAAAACAAAGGCTTTCTGGAATATAATATGATTGGGACAGGTGATATAATCGTTGTTCCGTCTCGGATTGAAAAGCGGGTAAGCTTTAAGGAGATAGTTGAGGTTATTTATCAACTGTCTGCAAGCGTTGCGATTATGATTAATGTCTTTAAGTAGTATCTCATACTCGATGTTCAAGTTTTTACTGGTGACCAAGCAAGGAGGCGTGAAGGCGAGAAAAAATGGGAT
>JASEHA010000318.1 GCA_030018795.1 bacterium | reverse complement strand
GGACCCAACGACAGCCATGGCAAGCAGTATGCCCGAAGCCGCCATTGCCGCTACCAAAGCGGATAAAATCCTTCCCCTCGAAGCAATCGGTGCGTTTTTAAACGATTTCTTTACACCACTGGTAACTATTTACCCAAGTGAAGTGCAATGAAGGAAAAAAGGAGCACCAGTCACCAGCGGGTGAGGAGGTATATTCATTAGCCATACTCCGGTTATCGGTAAATCAGTCCTACCGATTACCCGATTTGATTGCTAATGTTAAATTTTTCTTGCAAAAGTACATTAAAAAGTGTATACTTACTAATGAGTATTCAGCTTGGCGACGAGGGACTGCACTCATGGTTTATAGTAGTGAGGGTCTTTTAGACCAGACATAAGGTTAAGAAGGGATGGGATAAAATCAGGTGTATGATATAATCGTTGTTGGAGGGGGACATGCTGGGTGTGAGGCAGCTCTGGTAGCTGCCAGAATGGGGATGAAAACCCTTTTGTTAACCATGAATATGGATACTATTGGACAAATGTCCTGTAATCCGGCAATAGGCGGGCTGGCTAAGGGGCAGATAGTCAGAGAGATAGATTGCCTTGGCGGTGAAATGGCCAGGATTATCGATAAGACCGGTATTCAGTTTAGAATGCTTAATACCACAAAGGGGCCGTCTGTTAGATCCCTCAGGGCACAGGCAGATAGAAAGCAATACCAGCTTGCAGCTAAATATGCTGTGGAATCTCAAGAGAATCTGGATATAAAACAAGCAATGGTTGAGGAGATATTGGTTGAGGAAACAGCCCTTCTGGCAGGATCAAGGATTGTTGGTATAAAGGCACAAGAAAAGAATACCTCTGGCAAGGATGGTTATCTTGAGGAAATCGTTTTTTATCCCACACAAGCCCTGATTATTACTACAGGTACTTTTTTGAATGGCTTGATTCATGTCGGGGAGGCATCCTTTTCTGGCGGCAGGATTGGAGAGCCTGCCTCAACAGGATTATCCAATTCCCTCAAAAATTTAGGACTACATATGGGAAGGTTAAAAACAGGAACCAGTCCCAGGATAGATAAAAAAACGGTTGATTTTTCCATGTTTCAGGTTCAGAACGGGGATACTGAACCAAAACCATTTTCCTTTTCTACTAAAATGATAGAAAGAGAGCAGGTTCCTTGCTATATTACCCATACTACCCTGTCAACCCATAAGATAATCATGGATAACCTTGACAGATCTCCGCTTTATGATGGAAAGATTCAGGGAACCGGAGTGAGATACTGTCCCTCGATTGAGGATAAACTGGTCAAATTTTCAGAAAAAACGAGTCATCAGGTATTTATTGAGCCAGAGGGGTATGATGTAGATGAGCTTTACCTGAATGGGCTCTCTACCAGTCTGCCTGAGGACGTTCAGCTAAAAATGCTGCAGACTATTCCTGGATTGGAAGGGGTCAGGATACTTAAGGCTGGATATGCTATAGAGTATGATTTTGTTTTCCCAACACAGCTTAAACCTACCCTTGAGACAAAGTTGATTAAAGGGTTGTATCTTGCCGGACAGATAAACGGTACCTCTGGATACGAAGAGGCTGCGGGACAAGGGCTTATGGCAGGGATAAATGCGGTCTTAAAAATCAGAGGACAGAGAGGACAGAGAGGACAGAAAGAACAGAAAGGGCAGAAAGGAGAGGAGACATTTATTCTAAAAAGGTCTCAAGCCTATATCGGTGTATTGATCGATGACTTAGTCACAAAGGGAACAAAAGAGCCGTATAGAATGTTTACCTCAAGGGCAGAGTATAGATTGCTTCTGCGGCATGATAATGCAGATCAAAGGCTTATGGAATATGGGTATAAGCTTGGATTGATACCAGAGGAACAATATCAGGGATTATTAAGGAAAAAGGCTTTCATAGCAAAGGAAAGGGGTCGATTAGAACACATTACCGCTATGCAGGGCAAGGGCAGGATAGGTGCTGTCCATCTTTTGCTATCCGGAAGCAAATTGGAAGAAAAATTGGGGGAATTAAAGGAACCCTGCTCCCTTGCTCAGATTTTGCGGCATCCAGGGATAACGTATAGTGATATTGAAGGGTTTTTATGTGATAGAGGTGTCTTGCTGGAGGAGGAATTATCACCGGAAATAAAGGAAGAGGTCGAGATTGAGATAAAGTATGAAGGATATATAAGGAGACAGTTAGCCCATATCCAGGATTTCAAACGCATGGAAAACTGGCTGATCCCGACTGATTTTGATTATAATTCTGTTATTGCCCTATCTCGTGAAACAAGGGAAAAGCTTTCGACAATAAAACCTGTTTCCCTTGGTCAGGCTTCAAGGATATCAGGGGTGCGAGTGTCAGATATCTCGGTGTTGATGATTTGCTTAGAAAAACTGAGAAGGGTAGCACAGGCTTCCAGCCTGTAGGAGTAACACAAGCTTCCAGCTTGTAGGCAGAGTAGCACAGGCTTCCAGCCTGTGTCAGGAGGTAATTATTTGTTGATGACATCTGCTGCTGAAGCATTAATCCATGGTGCAGACAACATGGGGATTGCCTTAAGCAAAACCCCTGTTGAGCAGTTCCTGTCCTACCTTGCCTTGCTTGTGCAAGAGGCTCAACGAGCGAATATTACTGGAATCAGGGATGAAAAGGAGATAATCACCAGGCATTTTTTAGATTCCTTAAGTTGTGTAATGGCCGTGAAATTAAGACCAGGGATGA
>JASEHA010000317.1 GCA_030018795.1 bacterium | reverse complement strand
CTTAGCCTTAAAGGCTTTGACAGGGAACAAATTGTCGGATGTCATACTAAATTGCAAGTCAAAAGGTTATCTGTTGGATATACAGGATATGCCTCCAGATTAGAAGGGGTTGATCGAGCCACAACAACAACTGCCAGAAGTGCTACTTCTGGCAGAGGAGCTTCCTCATACTCTGTAATGGGACCATATCTGGTGATAGATATGCCTGCATTTCAAATCTCTGGAGAGTCAGCATGGAGTCAGGCAACAAATACTACAGAGTCTGGCTGGATTATCAGAATGGAGAAGGTTAAAACCCCTTATGTTATCAAGTGTTTTGTCTATGATTTTGATAAAGGCTTTTATAGCCCATATGGGCATATTTCTGGAATTAAGAAGATGCAGGATACATCTGGCGGATCTGTCTATATTAGCCGCTGTCAGAGGGGCTCCCTCTGCCAGAGGGGCAAAGGTAGATTATCAACCATCAAGGCTTCTTATGACTATTCCAGAGATAATAACTATCATTTGTGGATCATGGCTTGCTGTAAACTGTCAAAGAGGATAAGAATCAAGTGCTGGATTGAGAATACAAAGGATAAGATAGCTTATACCGAAAGAATCTTCTGGGATATAACCCCTGATATATATTCTACATTAGGGTTAAGGCAGGAGAAATATGACGGCAAGAATGGAGGGTATATATTTCTTGAATCCACATACAACCCTTATACGGCTACTGTCATAAAGGCAAGGATAAAATTTCAGGATAACATGACTATGGATGATTACAAGGAATACAGCTTTCAGCTTGTCCAGCAGGCTCTAAAGAAACATATCAAGCTTATCGGAAGATGGACGCTTAAAGCATATCAGGACAATACCAGTGATTCCAGAACAAATCTGGAAATGGAAACAAGGTGGTAGCAGCTTATGATTTGGCATTAATAATAGGAAATGGCCAACATCTTTTTTAGGGAATTATAAAACTAAAATCTTCTGCCGCCGCCGCCGCCGCCGAAATCTCTTCTTGGTGGTCTGTCTCCGCCACCACTTCTGCCGCCGCCGTAGCCACCGCTACCTCTTTCCTCTCTGCTTTTTGGTGGTCTAGCTTCGTCAACTCTTAATGTCCGTCCTATAAAATCAGAACCATTCAAAGCCTCTTTAGCTTTTGCTGCTTCTTCTGGGGTAGATAACTCAACGAAACCAAACCCTTTCCCCTCAATAATATTAACTTGATTGACCTCACCATAAGTTGAAAACAATTCTCTTAATTGTTCATTTGTCACAGAATATGTGAGGTTACCGACATACAGTCTTCCGCCCATTCTCTCTTTCCTCCTTAACTCGCTTGAAAAATCGGTCTAATAATGTTTCTGTTAGAGACAGAGAAGCAAGACAGCTGTTCTAATTCTCTACGAAGGACACTATTAATAACCATAACTTTGAAAAACTTTCACCCCCTATATAATTTGTCAACCATTTCCTTATTTACTATGGTATCACAAAATAAAGGGAAAGTCAAGTAAAATATGTTGACAATTTATAAATAATATGATATATTATAGCTATTCAGTTAAAAAAAAATAAAAAGGAGAGGTGAAAGGAATGCAAGTGCATAAGTCGGTAATCAAAAGAGCAAGGCAAAATAAAAAGCGATGCCTCAAGAATGCAGCCACAAAGTCAAGAATGAAAACCTTGATAAAGAATGTCCATACAGCTATGGTTGCAAAAGAGGAGAAAGGGAAGGTTGAAATTGCCCTGTCTGAAGCTATTTCTGCTATTGATAAAGCAGCAAATAAGGGTATTATCCATAAGAATACTGCTAATAGAAAAAAATCAAGGCTTCAGAGTGTTCATGCTGCAAAACCACAAACAGATAAATAGGTATGCTAAGACGGGGGTATGACAGAATGACTATGGAAAAATTAGAACAATTAGAACAATATGTTAATAGGCTTATTGGTGAGATAGAACGTGTTACAAAAGAAAATCAACAGTGCAGGGAGCAAATTGCTGATTTTCCATATGAGGATCTGGAAACTTTGCGATCAGAGAATGAATCCCTGAAAAATGAACAATACCAACTCAAATCAAAGATAGAGATGATGCTGGCTTTGATAGAAAAGGTATCAATGTAGGAAATTCAACTATTAGGGAGCAGCGGGAGATAGCGATACAATTAATTAATTGTATCGCTACTTGCGGGAGGGGAAGGATATGTCTCAATATCCACATAGAATAGAAATAAAGATCTGTGGAAATACCTACCGAATTCTTGGAGATGAAAATCCTGAACATATAAAAAAAATATCAGAATATGTTGATGCTAAAATGCGGACAATTACTACAGATTCTGATACGGTTTCAACAGGCAAGGTGGCTGTATTAGCTGCTCTTTATATTGCTGATGAGCTTTTTAAGACAAAGGATAAAACAGAAGAAAAGTTGTCGTCTCTGATAAAAAAAATGGAATCTACCTTGAGAAAGACCGAAGGAATATCAGCCTCTCCGCAATGTGTGCCTGTAAATGCCCATATGTAGACATACTCCATTATAATACTTTATTTATTACTCGATGTTCAAGTTTTTACTGGTGACCAAGCAAGAGCACCAGTCACCAGAACATCGTGAGAAATTGAAAAAAGATTACGACCGACTGGTGACTGGTGCTCTGGGTGGGTGGGAAACTGATTGCAACGTCTTTCATGTCTCTTATTGTGTACTACTTGATGC
>JASEHA010000316.1 GCA_030018795.1 bacterium | reverse complement strand
TCGCCTCCTTGCCTCCTTGCTTGGTCACCAGTAAAAACTTGAACATCGAGTCTGTAGCAAAATATTAGCTCTATTGCCAAAATGGCATTGCCATCAGTGCCAAAATGGCAGCATACCTCATGGGTTATATAGTTGGTTGATAGATATAACCCCTTACCAACAGACTACTAATGACATAAGCAATAATTCTGGCATGAAATTTGCTTATCAATATAAAAGAACAGGAGAAAAAATGTTCTTAAACAAAAAGGGGGATATGATATGCGATTAGATGGATTGTTTGATAAGGCTCCGGATAGATATAAGCTATCTATTGTTGTGTCTGAAAGGGCACTTCAAATTCAACAGGGCTCCCGCCCCTTGATTGAAACAAAGGAAAAAAATCCCATTGCTATTGCTCTGGAAGAGATAGCTCAGGAGAAGATTATTATTATAAGTGAATAGTGCCACGTCAATTCTCAAGTGTTAGATAGTTTATAATGCAATTGCAGAGGGAAGCTCCTCTGGCAGATTTGTCCCTGTTTTTCCCAATGCAAGAGACCGTTTCTACTACATGCATCAGTTTAGGGTTGACGTGACATTAAATTTGGAGATAAGGAAATGGGTGAAGATACTATTCTTATTATTGATGATGATATTGTGTCTCAACGACAAATTTCTATAACCCTTAGAAACAGGGGGTATGTTACAAAGATTACCTCCAGCAGCCCTGTAGCTGTTAAGATAGTTCAGGCAGAGCTGATAGATGTAGTCATACTTGATATTAATATGCCTGGATGGATGGGCATGGAGATATTAAAGGAGATACATATCAGCAAGCCAAAGCTTCCAGTGATAATTACCAGTGCTTTTACCACAGAGGAACTACTGATAGAGGCTCTGGAAAGAGGGGCATACTCGTTTATGCGAAAGCCTGTGAATACCAATTTTTTGAATGATTTGATAGAGGAAGCAGTAGGGATGTAGTGAGCACATTCAGGTGCAATTGAAAGTCTCTGTGTCTTTCGTGTCTCTGTGGTGAATAGATAACAAAATTTTAATGTAAGGAGTTGATTAATATGGGAAAGGTAATTGGGATTGATCTTGGGACAACCAATTCATGTGTCGCTGTTATGGAGGGTGGTGAGCCTGTGGTTATCCCCAATTCAGAAGGGGGAAGGACCACACCGTCGATAGTTGCTTATACCAAAACAGGGGAACGATTGGTAGGTCAAATAGCCAAAAGACAGGCAGTGACCAATTCAGAAAATACCCTGTTTTCTATCAAGCGATTTATGGGCAGGAAGTATAGCGAGGTTAATAGAGAGATAAAAGAGGCACCATTTAAGGTTGTCGAGGCAAAGAATAGTGATGCATGGGTAAAAACAGGGGATAGGGAATATTCGCCCCAGGAGATAGCAGCTATGATTCTCCAGAAGCTAAAGCAGGATGCTGAGGCATATCTTGGAGAAAAGGTGACAGAGGCAGTTATTACTGTGCCAGCATATTTCAATGATTCCCAACGACAGGCAACCAAGGATGCAGGCAAGATAGCCGGACTTGAGGTATTGAGGATTATCAATGAGCCTACAGCTGCATCATTAGCCTATGGATTGGATAAAAAGAAGAATGAGATTATTGCCGTCTATGACCTTGGCGGTGGAACATTTGATGTCTCTATCTTAGAAATAGGAGAGGGTGTCTTTGAGGTAAAGGCAACCAATGGTGATACGCACCTTGGCGGTGATGACTTTGATCAAAAAATAATCGACTGGCTGGCTGAGGAATATAAACGGGATCAGGGGATAGACCTGAAACAGGATAAAATGGCTATCCAGAGACTTAAAGAGGCAGCAGAAAAAGCAAAGTGTGAACTTTCTACAACAATGTCTACAGAGATAAATCTGCCATTTATTACCGCAGATGCCTCTGGTCCAAAACACATGAATGTTACCCTGACTCGGTCAAAATTAGAGCAGATAGTAGATGACCTTGTCGAACGAACAGCCGGACCCTGTCAAAAGGCGTTATCTGATGCTGGAATACAAACCTCTAAAATAGATGAGGTTGTTCTGGTTGGCGGGATGACTCGTATGCCAAAGGTTCAGGAATTAGTAAAAAAGCTGTTTGGTAAAGAGCCTCATAAAGGGGTTAATCCAGATGAGGTTGTGGCAATAGGGGCAGCTATTCAGGCAGGGGTTCTCAAGGGCGAGGTAAAGGATGTCCTTCTCTTAGATGTTACCCCGCTTTCACTTGGGATTGAAACGCTTGGTGCGGTATTTACCAGGATGATAGAAAGAAATACAACCATACCAACGCGTAAAGAGGAAATATTCTCTACTGCTGCAGATAATCAGCCTGAGGTAGAGATTCATGTTCTTCAGGGTGAAAGGCAAATGGCAGCAGATAACAAAACATTGGGCAAGTTTCACCTTACAGGGATTCCGCCAGCTCCAAGGGGTGTCCCCAAGATTCAGGTAACCTTTGATATTGATGCTAATGGCATTCTGCAGGTTATAGCTAAGGATATGGCTACTGGAAAGGATCAGAAAATAACCATTACTGCCTCTTCTGGATTGTCAAAAGAGACTGTGGAAAATCTTGTACAAGAAGCAAAATTGCATGAGGAAGAGGATAGGAAGAAAAAGGCTGATATAGAAACCTTTAATCAGGCAGATACCCTTATCTATGCTACCCAGAAGGCAGTGAGTGAGTATGGGGATAAGCTTAATGATGATGAGAAG
>JASEHA010000315.1 GCA_030018795.1 bacterium | reverse complement strand
CCACATTTCACATTTATTGGCGTGATATTTGGATGCGTTTGACATGGACTTACCCACACGATTTGTTAAAGAACCTATTTTTCTTCGTGTCTTCGTGGTAAATTTTTGAAAAATCTTAAAAATAACGCTAAAGTTTTTCAATGATTCTGCCGATAAAAGAGATGAGGGAAAAATTACAAGGAGATGAGAAAGATGGTTATTAATCCTGTTACCGGTACTCCAGACATACAAAAGATGGATGACAAAAACATTGCGGTAAAGCAAATAGAAGGCAAGGTATTCCCAAAAGATAGGATTGAAATATCTTCTCACGCAAAAGAGGCACACCAGCTTCGGCTTTATGCTGGAGAGATGGCAAAAAAAATAGCGAATACTACCCCAGAGACAAGGATGGAATTAGTTGCTCAGGCAGCCATCAAATTGAAGACCGGAGCATATAATCAATCAAATGTTACCGAAGAGATTGCCAAAAGACTTTCCAAAATGATGATGGGGCTTGGGATATAGCCGAAAGACTTTTTCAGACTACTATCAGTTAGAGGGGATTCCTTTCTTCACAGACCTAATCTTTGTTTAATAATCCGCAGATTACGCAGATGAAAAAAGATTAAAAATCTGTGTAATCTGTGAAATCTGCGGATTATTCCTACTTTATCTCATGCAGCTGCCAGAGGTGCTACCTCCCTTTCATAAACTCTGTTACTTCACTTAAGGTTGATACCCGTTTTGAGGGTGGCAGGGACTGAATGAACAGCCTGCCATAACCCTTGGTATGAATCCTTGAGTCAAGGATTGCCACTACCCCAAAGTCATCACCATGCCGGATCAATCTTCCATATCCCTGCTTGGTCAGGATAATTGCCTGTGGTACCTGATAATTCCAAAAAGGTTCAATATTTTGTTGTTTGAGAGACTCAACCCTTGCCTCTACTATCGGGTCATCTGGAACAGCAAAGGGGATTCTGGTAATGACAACACATTGCAAAGCCTCCCCTGGCACATCTACCCCCTGCCAAAAGGTTGATGTCCCCCATATTACTGAGTAGTCAAGAGCCTTAAACATTTCTATAGCTTTTGAGGGTGGAAAGTCTCCTTGTTTGATATGATTGAAATTAGGTAAGTTTTTTGAAACTATTCCATGAAGTTTGTTCAACATCGAATAACTGGTAAAAAGGATAAATGCCCTGCCATGTGTCAGGATTAATAACTCCTCTATCTCTTTAGCCGCAGATTCAATATATCTATCCTCCCTTGGGTCAGGCATGTGTTGAGGAACGTAGAGAATGGATTGTCTGGCATAATCAAAGGGTGAATCAAGAGCAATATGGGCTGCTGTATTTAGCCCAAGCCTTGATTTGATATAGTCAAATGATTTGTTGCATGTCAGGGTAGCAGACGTTAAGATTACAGGGGCTGTCTGATCAAAAACAATATCTTTGAGCCTCTGAGCCACATTTATGGGATTGGCATGGAGGGCTATCCTGTTATACCTTGTCTTTTTGGTTGTTTCCAGCCAGTAGACAAAGTCTTCAATGCTCTGGTTAATGATACATTCAAGTGAATCATTTACCCTCTGTACCCGTTCGATAAAGGCATCAACCTCAACCTGTTCTGCTTCGGCATTAACAGCTTTTTTAATTCTACTCAAGCCTGATATTAAAGATAATATTGGCTCTTTTATAATGTTATTTATGAAGTTTTTATCTCTTAGTCTTTTAGTTTGAGCATTATTGCCAAATAATTCATGAATATTTAAGAAGAATTGCTCGGCAGCAAACCTTACCTCACCTATCTGCTGGATAATTTCAGCGTCATCTATTTTTAGCCTTGACAGCAGCCCTTTTTGGGTTTGAGGGGTATAGAATGAATCAAGCAGATAGCGGATACTGGTATTTGAGACATCAATCCCAAGGTAGGTTGTAGCGACATCCTCTAAATTATGTGCCTCATCAAACACAACCCCGTCAAAGGAAGGCAGGAGCATATTATTTGCCATCAGATTAGCAAAGAACAGATGGTGATTGACTACAAGTATCTGGGATTGATTTTGGAATTTTCGTGCTCGATTATAAAAGCATTCCTCCTTATACTCGCACCTCTGGTGCAGGCACAGCTCGCTTTCACGGCATATCTTTGTCCAGATATTACTCGTTGGTTCAAAGCCAATCTCATGCCTTAACCCTGTTTTGGCAACCTTTCGCCACTCATCTATCTGCCTGAACTCCTCCACCTCTTTTAAGGACTCAAATATTCCAGCAACATCCCCATATGCCCGAAAAAACCTTCTGAGGCACAGATAATTCTCACTACCCATACACAAGGCATATTTAACATCAATGTCAAGGATCTTCTTCAGCAAGGGCAAGTCATTATCCATCAGTTGTTGTTGAAGGGCTTTGGTATAGGTCGAGATAACTACCCGTTTCTTTTCATTTACTGCCCAATAAATAAAAGGTATGGTGTAGGATAGTGTTTTACCTGTCCCTGTACCTGCCTCAACAATCAGGTGTTCCTTATTCCTGATTGCCTCCCCTATCCTGTTTGCCATTATCAATTGTTGGGGTCGGCATTCATAATTATTCAGCTTCATCCGTAATAGCCCTGTTTTGTCAAATATCTTTTCGAACATTTTTTTTCTGCTCCTAAAAAAAGGGCTCTTTAACGAATCGTGTGGGTAAGCCCATGTCAAACGCATCCAAATATCACGCCAATAAATGTGAAATGTGGTAGGTACCAT
>JASEHA010000314.1 GCA_030018795.1 bacterium | reverse complement strand
CATTCTAAATTTGGTTTTATTCGTGGATAGGTAGTAGGCAAATAAATTTCTACTTGATGGAAATTGACAGAAACAACCTCTTTGCTTAAGGCATCTAATTTAACCCCTCGACAAGTATAGGTAACAATATACTTCTCTGGCGGTGAACCAAAGGATTCAAAGGTGATAAACTTACTTTTTTTAATAATCTCCTGCATACTTCGATAATCCTCTTCTAATCGAAGCATTCTTGGTGATTGATACATCATACACCTCGTTTATTAGAGCACCAGACTCTAATGTGCCCTTTACTGCTAACGGCTTCCCCCTGCCACTACCACTGGATGAATTTTTAACACAGCCCCATCCCTTATCCCTGCATTGGCTAAGGTATCGCTCTCACTCAATGACCTGCCAGAGGCCTTATGATGTAATTGGTAGTTTAATGGTGAACCACTTGGACTGACAGACGGCAATTTCATCTTTGTAATTAAAGCTGTTATTACCCGTTTCAATGGGATATCATCCGGAATATCTGCCCGCTGCCTTTTAGCACCAGTAACATCTTCTATTTCAACACTAACAACTCGCATCTATTTTAACCTCCACGGTAGTCTTTCGCTTCAATTCTTCATCTTCGGAGAGCATTTACACCCAAATACACTGCAACCCATTCCTTCTTTCCAACATTCTGCATGGTGAAGAGCATAACAAAATGGACATTGAACAGCATAAGTCCCTGTTTTTACTGGGGCATGACAATATGCACACTCTATAGTATTGGCAGAAATAACAACAAGTACCTTTGCGGGCACCTGCTTACCCATAAGCTTTTTTATACAATTACCTATTTCCATATCTAATTCAAGTCCTCCTCCCTGGGCTGACAAATTCACAGATTAGCACCAGCAATTCTCACTATGAAATTTTTAACCACAAGGATATGTTGCTTCAAGTAAGGGAGAATGAAACAGGTAGCCCAACATTCTATGTTGGCATTAGATATGCCAGGATAGAATCCTGGGCTACGAAAGCTAAAAATTTCATAATGAGAATTGCTGGATTAGCACAGATTAATGTAGCTCAAGCTTCCAGCTTAAGCTATAAACCACAAGCAGGATGCTTGTGTTGCCTACTCACTCAATTCAAGATAGCAAACCTCTCCATCCCTTTTAACAGCTATAACATATAAATCAGGCAACCCTATCTGAGCAATGGTCAGATCAAGCAATTCTTTATCATTTCTGGTAACAGTATGCCTCATCTCCAGATGGCAGGACTGATTGCATTTGGGACACCTGCCTTGTTCAAAGGTAACCTTACCCGAAACCCTCAACAATAAATTTTGATACTCACACCCTTTACACTCAAGTCTCCAGATAATATCACGGTCTAACTCTAAAACAGCTCCTTCTCCCAGATACCCCTCGGCAATGGTTAATAATTGCCCAAAGGTGATAGACGAATTGTTGTTTATCTCTATTATCGGCTGATATTGTTCATGACTTAAACAATTCTTTTTTTCTGCATATTCAACCAAATATGACTCATAGGTAAAGCCATTAAAGATTATTCCCTTGCCTGACGGGACATCCATCTGATGAATCAGCTTGAGGGTTTCCTGAACCTGAAGCCCGGCAATAATAGCCGCCGTGGTTGGGGTTGTTGGCACCTTGCCAGAGACCAGATCCTGGTACCTGAGAAGCGGACAGGAATACTTTGCCCCTAAGATGTTATAATCCATCTCTGTCAGGGTACATTCATAGCAGGCACCATGACCAGGGATAAAAACACTTACCACCCCATTAAGAACATCTATCCCCCCATCTATCCATGGCTTATTTGCCTTCCAGCAGGCTTGATTAATGGCTAATCTTGCCTCCCGATTGTCCACACAACCAATAATAACATCCATGCGTCTGAAGAGCCCCAATCCTATATCCCAGACCACATCTCCATGAAGATATTGAACATTTACATCAGGGTTTATCTGCCTGACCCTTTCTGTGGCAATGGATGTCTTGTCCTTTCCTTCATCCTCCTGTCTATACAATACAGAGCGGGTAAGATCAGCATTAACTATTTGGTCATAATCAATAATGAATATATTCCCTATACCAATCAAGGCTAAATTCTTTAGAACCTCATTACCCAGTGCACCAGCACCTACAACCATTATCCTGCTTCTTTTTATCTTTTCCTGATCCCACCAGGGAATAAACGAAAAAGAGGCATATCTTTCCTTTTCAACATCCTGAATTATAATATTTTCTTCCACAATATTGTCTCCGGGCATTGATCATCGTTTCGGCCATTATGGCCATCTATGAACATGGATAAACAATTAATCGGTAGTCGCAGGCTTTAGCCTGCGAGGTATCACGCAACCTAAAGGTTGCGGCTACCAATTTTGAAATCCACTCCTGGCCGAAACAATGATCAAGTCCTTGTCTCCGTATGCACAATGCCCCTTTTGTAGGTCTAACCAAACATGCCCAGAGTACCAGGAGCACCATGCACCAGGAGTACCAGAGCGACAATTGCAATTACTGGTGCGCCCGAGAGGATTCGAACCTCTAACCTACTGATTCGTAGTCAGGCACTCTATCCAATTGAGCTACGGGCGCATAATACTACAGTAAACATTCAGCAATATAATACCTGGATGGCTGAATGTTATTATATAGAATACCAAACTTTTTTCTATATGTCAAGGAAAATTCTCTATCCTCAGCAATTCTCATTTTTCCCCTTTTCCCTTCCTTGCACAAATC
>JASEHA010000313.1 GCA_030018795.1 bacterium | reverse complement strand
CACATTGCAATTCCAAACACTTAAAGAATCACAAATTATGACGACTTAGAGTATATATCAAACCTTGATTATGGAATTCACAACATCACACAACATCAGAGGCATATGCCCTCGATATGACCTGGTTAAGAGCTTTCATCCTGAATGGTTTCCATGATGTAATCAGCAAACTTAGCACCAGTCACACCATCTTCTCTTCCGGTAATCACGAATTTTTTCTCATATTGACTACAGATATCCAGTGTTTTTTCCAATCGCTTCCCCTTTTCATGAAAGCCAATATGGTTTAGAAGCATTACTGTTGCTCGTAGCATGCTTGAGGGGTCAGCGTATTGTCCCCTGCCATCCTCAACCATTCTTGGGGCTGTGCCATGTATTGCCTCAAACATGGCGTATCTTTTGCCAATGTTGGCACTTCCAGCAGTTCCAACCCCGCCCTGAAACTCGGCTGCCTCATCAGTAAGAATATCACCGTAAAGATTGGGCATGACCATTACCCTAAACTGCGTTCTTCTCTTTGGGTCTATCAATTTGGCGGTCATGATGTCAATGAACCAATCGTCCCACTCTATTTCAGGATAATCTCTGGCTATCTGGCTGGCAATATTAAGAAACTTCCCATCGGTTGTTTTTATCACATTTGCCTTGGTAATTACTGTGAGCTTGTGGATATCATTTCTTCTGGCATATTCAAAAGCCATACGAATGATGCGTTCTGAGCCTTGAGTGGTAACCGCAGTAAAATCAATTGCCAGGTCATCGGTTACATTTATCCCTTTGCTTCCAAGCACATATGCCCCTTCAGTATTTTCCCGAAAGAATATCCAGTCTATACCCTGTTCTGGTACCCTCACCGGCCTGACATTGGCAAATAGGTCAAGCTCACGACGCATAGCAACATTGCCGCTCTCAATATTTGGCCATGAATCCCCTTTTTTTGGGGTATGGAGCGGACCCTTAAGCAGGATATGGCATCCTCTTATCTCCTGAAGAACATCATCAGGGATAGCCTTCATGGCTTTAGCCCTGTTTTCAATGGTCAATCCCTCAATATCCTTGATAACAACCCTTCCAGTAGCAACCTCATTCTCAAGCAAAAATTCCAACACCCGTTTTGCCTCTTTGGCAATATACGGACCAATCCCATCCCCGCCAATCACACCAATGATTATTGGTGTCAGCCTATCATAGTCTATCCAGTCCTGTGATTCTTTCATGGATTCAACCCGAATAAGCTGTTCCTCCAGGATCTTAGCAAAGTGTTCCTTTGCCCTTTCAATTCGTTCTGTTCTTTCTGTCATTGCCTTGCCTCCTATTTGACACCAGTCAATAGTGTCGTGTCAACCCTTCAGTGTCGCATAGAGATGATATAATTGTAGGATGGGTGCTAACCCATCTATCCCATCTATTCGACAATTGAGAGTTGACACGACAATAGTACACCAGTCACCAGTGCAGTAGTTAAATTCTTTACTGGTGTTCTGGTGACTGGTGCACTTTTGCTCTGGTGCACTATCAACTGGTCTTGATGCCCCTTTATTCTAATAGTATAACCTTTCACCACCTTTTAGTCAATCAATATTTATCGGATTTTTTTATTAATCTATTTTTGTGAGCAATGTGTCAGTGAAATGTGGGAATTTTACAGGAAAGATACACACCCATTATCCCCTCTCAAGAGTCCTCAATGGCATATAAGTCGAATGTACCTCTATATTAAAATTTTAAACATCGAGTATTGACAACAAATAGAAATCAGTGGGCGATGCCCACCCTACAGATGAACTCGGTGAGGCAAATATCACCCGGACATCGCGGTAACTGTCCCAAACCCACGAGACACGGATTTGCCAATGCCCAGGTAATCAGGAATATAAAAATTGATCGAAAATGTCCCCATAAAGCCAATCATGGAAACACCCTTGAGTGTGGTTGATACTGGCTTCACATCCACTTCTGCCCTGATTTGTTCAGTAACCACATATTCAAGTCCCTTGGACATGGAGAGTATGTTGCCGATTAATGTCCGATCAAGCATCCTTTACTTTTCATCTTTAGAAAGAGTCTGCCACTCCTGGTAATTTTTCTGATTCAAGGCCAGCCAGGGGGTGAGGAACCGGTATTGCCACAAAACATCTGTAATTCCAATTGAAATCTGATGGAATTCCAACTCCTTAGTAATAATAGTATATCGCTGTTTTCCTAACAAGAGTGTTTTTGCTGCCAGATCAAGATTGGTAAGGAGTTTAGCACCCTCTTTGAATCCAGCAAGGAGACATTCACCGTCGATTATCTTATACTGAACCAGTGGATAGCAGTAAATAACCTTCCCATCTTCACGATGTTGATGAAGCAGATGTTCTGCTGGATAGAGATTGGCCACTGCTCCACGCAAGTCCTTTACCTCAACAACTCGATCCAGCGGGCGGTCAAACCTGAGTTTGAGAATAGAATGACTTATCTTATTACTCATAATATTAATACTCCTGTATCAGAATCGTCGTCTAAAACCAGGCCGCAAGCCTCACAATAAAATCTATCCTGTAATATCCACTGTCCCAGATATTCAGTGGCAATATCTTGTGGATCAAAGCCGGGTTTGGCATAGACACTAATCGAAATCTTTGCTATCCTGCCTGCAATCGCTCGCCATGCCTCTCGACGCTTCCAGCGATCTTCTATTTTATTTGCCTTTGCCATCTCACTTTTAAGCCCAACATCCTGCTTAACCCAAGTTCGCGAAGGGAGGCTTTCAAGCAGCCGATTAGCCGTTGTTTT
>JASEHA010000312.1 GCA_030018795.1 bacterium | reverse complement strand
ACTCAGGGCATTTTTCTGTTATTGTATTTATCCGTTGAGCCACAACCATTTTCCCTTGAGTATCAGCATTCATTCGAGCTATTCTCAAGTGTTCAGTCTCATGATGTCTTACCCTTGCTGCACTTTCATGCCCTGGGATTATGGTCTTTTTGCCGTCAGATGTTTCTCCATTAGAGCAAGTATATTCTCGATTACGACAGGCAGGGCATTGCACCTGAATTTCAGAGGCATCATTCTTTTTCATGGAATCCGTATTGCTGAAAAAGTTAAGGATAGACTTGAATGAATTTATTGCCCAGCCAGCAGCAGTCTCACCACTCTCAGGCAAAACAGATACAGGTTGTGATAGCACTTTAACAGGATTGACCAGGGTTGATGGGTCAATCTGACCTGTTTTATGAGGCATGTTTACTCTATTCATAGCCGGGTGGAAATAGGCATTATAAACCCCTCCACCAGCACCAGATATTGGAGATATTCCAGACATTGTTATACTCCCTCCTGTAATGCTACGGCTCTACATATAAATATGAGACCCACCCAATCCTTCCATCAGAAAGCTGCACCTTGTAATACCATTTCATGGATCTGTCCAGAACCGTTACCATTGTTCCTGCTGCAACTGCAGCAATGATTGGTGAGTCGCCTTTGGGTTCAGTATATATGCTTGCCTTTTCCTCTATTATCTTAGCCGTATAAGTACCTGTTTCCTGTTGAGGCTCAATGCTCCCTTTCCCTGAGGAATCTGTTTCTGTTACTGCCTCTTCTCGCGGCTGAGTAGGCATGGGGGTATTGACTAATGGCGGTCGCAATCGAGCTTTTTGAGTAAAAGACTCCAATTCATCAAATCGTAAGACAGTCATGCTATCGATTGTATTATTTATTTGGCGTTTTTTTATCTGGTTAAACCTCAAACAAAGCGACACCTGCTGTGCTTCACCAAGCAATCCGCATGGAAGATAGGCATAGTCAATATTCCCTAAAGGCAATTTCACCCCTATCCCAAAGCTTGTCCCCTCTGCAAGATCATAGAGGCTGCCAAGCCCTTCATCCTGACTCTTCCAGCCATATCTTAAGGCAATATATTTTGTCAAAGTATATTCTATGCCTACAGCATAAACAGGCTCATTATCTACCTGAAAACTCGTGTCAAGGGATAGTAACAGCTTAGGCAAGATAAATGTCTCTCCTACCCTCACGGTAAATGGAAGGCGATATCCCTCTTTTATTATCTTTAATTCCTGGCCAATATTCTGACAGGAAACACCCATCTTCAGCCATGGCAGAAAGTTATATAATATGCCCATATCAGCCCCAATACAGTTGCCTTTTTTTGAGGCTATTTGCTCAGATATTGATTTTAGGTTAATACCAAGACTAAGCTTTGAAAGATTATACCCCCAGCCAATACCGTAAACCGCATCCCTTGCCTTCCAGCTATTGTCAGAATCAATACTAAAAAGATTGCTGCTTAGGGCAAACACACCATATTTTGTCGGCATTCCCATGATGAGACAATCATGCCTTACATCCTGAAGCCATTCATTATGCATGAGGAATATTTCCTTGCGTTGGAGTCGTCCCAATCCTCCAGGATTCCAGTAAACAGCAGATATATCATCTGATATTCCGGTATATGCCCCACCCATAGCTATTGCCCTGGCACCAACATTAATCTTCAGAAAATTAGCAGCTGTATTGCCTGAGTCAACAGCATGACTTATTTTGGGCATGGAGAATATAAGCAAGAGGATTATAAGCCGTATCATTTTATCACCCCTACCTTTTTCACAATCCTTCTATCCTTATCAGAGATGACACAGAAATATACCCCAGAGGCAATGTCTCTGACATACCACTTGACAGGTGTTCCCTCAGCATTAAGCCTTTCCACAAGCTCTCCTGACAGGGTATAAATTTGCAGGGTTCCTCCTGTCTCAAGCCCGGAAAAGGTGATGCATCCATCAGAATGTTTATCTGCCTCATAAGGGTTGGGTTCTATCAAGATATCGGCAACAGCGTTGGAATCTATCGGGATGTTGGCAACCAAAATTTTTGCATCTGTTTTACTGATACTGACAGAGGATTGATTCTGTGAGTTCCGAAGGTCAACATCACCAATACTTATCGTAGTTGAGCCGCTCTTTATTGGGATAAAACAAAGGGTAGTAATGGTTCCATTCCCACTTACACCAGTATCCCCTGAAGAGGCAAACCTTGCAGTACAAAGCTCGATACCTGTTTGGGCAGGGGTGGTAAGCAAAGGGGCATAAGCATTATCAGCAGCAAGCAAACCCCCGGTCGCATATGTTCCTAGTGTTCCCAACCGAAGGCTGCTGGAGTCAAAATCAACACTAATCCTTGCCCCCATAAGATCAGCAACATCTTTTACCACTATCCCTATGGTAAATGGCTGTCCACATTTGACATCAATGATTTCAGGATAAATGCCTATCCCTGCTGCCCATGAGTCACCAGTAATAATCAATAAAAAGAATGTGATAATCAGATTTTTCAGTCTTTGCATTATCTCCTCCCTTAAATCAAGTATATATATTTTATCATTTAATCTATTTTGTGTCAAGAAAAACTTAGCAGGGAGAAATTGGAGCAAAAAAGTCTAAATTTTCGACTTTTTCCCACTTTCCCCTTTTCCCTTCTTTAACTCGATGTTCAAGTTTTTACTGGTGACCAAGCAAGGAGTCAAGAAGGATAGAAAGCGAGAAAACGAGAAGGCGAGAAAAATGGGATTCGATGAAAAACTGGTTGCAACGTCTTTTA
>JASEHA010000311.1 GCA_030018795.1 bacterium | reverse complement strand
CTAAATCAATTCCGTTATATATTGTTAAAATCGTAATAGTTCAGCCCCTTTTTTTTGGAAGTGAAGAACCCTGCGGCAGAGACCGCAGGGCGTCAAAGTCAAAATTCAAACAGCCTGAGTTGTTCAAGGTTTTTTTCTCCAATAGCTCTAAGTACATCGGAACTGCGGCAGAGACCGCAGGGTGTATTAATTATTAAACATTTTTTAAAAAATACTTGCATTCCAAATTCCTATATGCTACTCTTTAGCATATGGATTTAGATGTTAAATATCAAGGAAGGGTTGCAACTACCAAAGACATAGAATTTATCAAAGAATTAATTACCAATAATCCTCTTGATAGTCGCCGTAGCTTATCTAAAAAACTCTGTAAGGCATGGATTTGGATACAAACCAATGGGGCTTTGCGTGATATGGTATGTAGAGGATTCTTGCTTCGTCTCGAATCAGCCGGATATATCAAATTACCTCCCAAGAAATTTACTCCTAACAATCCTCTTGCCAATCGTAAGAAACCCCCGAAAGCAGATATTGATCAAACGCCTATATTTACTACGTTATCAAAAATTCAACAGATTGAAATACGACAGGTACGGCATACTGCATATGAGAAATTATTTAACAGTTTGATAGCTCAAGAGCATTATTTGGGCTATTGCCACCCTGTCGGAGAACATCTGAAATATATTGTATTTACAAAAGGAAGACCTATCGCCTGTATGGCATGGTCATCAGCTCCACGTCATATTGGATGTAGGGATAAGTTTATCGGTTGGTCAGCAGATATTCGTAAAAAGAATTTACACCTTATTGCTTACAATAGTCGGTATCTTATATTACCCTGGATACAGGTTCCGTATTTGGCATCCCACTTATTAGGTAGGATTGCCAAGGTTCTTTCGGTTGACTGGGAGAGAGTATATAATCACTCTATATATTTTCTTGAAACATTTGTTGATACTGAGCGTTTTAAAGGCACTTGTTACCGTGCAGCCAACTGGCAATATCTTGGGAAGACTACAGGACGTGGCAAGAATGATCAAACTAACAAACCTAACCGGTCTATTAAAGCGGTTTATGGGTATCCTTTATCCAAAGACTTCCGCAAGGTGTTGTGCTGTGGATAGAAGAGAAGCTGAAAAACTGTACGATTCTGGTAAAGAGCCTACAGTAGCCAAACTGCTTGAGTACGATGCAGAAAACAAACGATTGAAAGAAAACATTGCACAGATTAAAAAGAACTCTCAAAACTCATCAAAACCTCCGTCCTCTGATAATCCCGGACAAAGAAAACAGGAAGACAAAAATCATAATAAAAGCGAACGTAACCCTGGTGGTCAACCTGGACATAAGGGAACATATCGAAGCTTGATTCCTATTGAGGAAGTAAATGATATAATTCCTTTATATCCTGAAAGATGTGAATGTTGCGGTAAGAAACTACCGAAAGATGAGAAAGCCAATGTAGTCAAAGAACCTTTCAGGTGGCAGGTCACAGAAATACCTCCTGTTACACCTGAGATAACCGAATATCAATGTTTCACTGTGCAATGCACCTGTGGGCATATTAATAAAGCACATTTGCCTGAGGAGGTTGCCAGGTCAAACTTTGGACCAAGGTTAGCTGCAATCATTGCTTATCTTGTGGCAGTCATGCATCTTTCTCGCCGACAGACAGAAGTTTTTTGTCAGACTCTATTGGGTGTAAATATCTGTCTTGGTTCTGTTCAAAAATTACTCGAAGAGATGTCAGATGCAATAGAGCCTGTTGATAAAGAGTTGCGTGATGCTTTACCTTCAGAAGCAGTTATAAACGCTGATGAGACTGGCTGGAGAGACCGCTGGTTATGGATATTTGTTGCCTCAACGTTCATCTACTTCAGGGTATCCGTAAATCGAGGTTCTCAGACATTAATAGATGTACTGGGAAATATCTACAGGGGTATCCTCTGTGTTGATAGATGGGGTGCATATACAAAATACCATAAAGGTCTGATACAGCTTTGCTGGGCTCACCTTAAAAGAGATTTTAAAGGAATTGCAAAAATTGGTGAGGTTAAACTATCTTCTGATGCCATAACCTTTGCTAAACAGATAGAGAAGCTAAGAAAAAAGTTAATGGACTTGTGGTACATCTTCAAAGAAGACAACATGTCTCGTCAAGAGCTTATCCAGAAAACAAAACCAGTGAGGTCGGCTATAGAAAGGCATCTTAAAGCCTACAAAGATTCACAGGAAAAATGCGTCCGCACTCTATCTCGTAAATTATTGAAACAGATTGACAACCTTTTCGCCTTTATCTTCTATGAAGGAGTCGAACCAACAAATAATCTGGCAGAAAGAGGCATCAGACCCGCTGTCCAATGGCGTAAGATATGTTTTGGAAATAGAAGTGATAACGGCGCTGTCTTGACCTCACGGTTGTTAACGGCCACTCGTACCTGCTGGTTTCAAAAGCGTAATCCTCTTGAATTCCTCGTTGATACCATTACCGCTTTTAGATCAGGTATCCCCCCTCCTTCTCTGTTATAATTATATTGTTAAAGGACTATATCTATATTTTACTCCCTTGCATAATTAAGGGGCTGAACTATTACCATTTTTCTTATTTGAGACGTATAAAGAAGACGTACTGGAAGAAGTAATGCCGATAGGCAGCTATGCGACAACGGTAAGGCGGAAGGCGTTAGACTTTGCAGCAAAGATAATCAGCAGAGGCGGGCAGATCATATTGAAAGTAACACAGGCGGTTATGGATGCATTAAAATTTGATAGACTCTGGGAGAGATGCA
>JASEHA010000310.1:1101-2799 GCA_030018795.1 bacterium | reverse complement strand
TCAGTTAAAGCACGAAGGGTCTTGCTTGCAAGCTCTCTATCATCCTCCAAATTTTTGACAAGCAAGTCCCAGTCAATGCAAATGTAGAGATAAAACAACCCGGCAGCAAATTCAGTCTCACCAATATGCCCTGCACCCATATCTTCTTTACCCTCATTAAGGTCATCCACGGCAGTGAAATAATCATCCTCTACCGCTACCTTATGCACGGTAATGGCGTGGGCAACCTGGCAGGCAGCCTCAGTATTTTTGTCCGGGGCACCTGCCAACATACGACCAAACAGGGCAATATCTACCGCCTGATGCTTTTTACGCAACAATTTCAATTCTTCCTCTGTAGGCTGGCGATTTTCCTTAATCAATGTTTGGGTTAGAACCTCAATATCCTGGACTTCTTCAGGGCTAAAGTGAGCAAGCTGTTCGATCTCTATGTCCATATCCGGCTTATCTTTTGTTGCAGCCTTCAATTTTCCGAATTGTTCGGCTATGGACTGAACCCACTTTTTTGCCTGTTCTTTCTTAATTCCTGCCTCAGTCAGGCTTTTGAAGACATTAACACCAATCTCCTTGGTACGTGTTCCAATGTGGCCTGCCAGAGCTTCTTTAAACAAATCCGATGTCCTCCATGCCCGTTTAAGGCTCTGGGATGAGATGCGAAGGCGCTGCACACCCCCCATCACCGCTGTCTTGGGCCTTCCCAGATCGTCCCGGTTCAGGTTGGCTGGGGGATAGCTGGTCAACAAATGCAGTTGAATAAAATTACTCATTGTATTTTCCTCCTTTTGTTTATTTTTCCGCTGGAGCGGTTTTGTAATAATCGTAAGCCCAATCTTTGCGTGTTCTTTCGTTCCACCAGTACACAGCATTGGACAGACTTATCAGATTAACTCTACCATCAAGTAACCGGATAATCCGAATCATCAGTGGATACAATTCTTCTCTTCGGGCCACTGCCAGTAAACGACGGAATCGCAGCCCGCTGATATTTGCTTTGTCTCCACCTGACTTTGGACTGGCCATCTGCTCAGCCAGACTCCTGCTCTGACCGGTATCCTCTTTTACATGAGCAGCCAGACCAGCTACTGCTGCTAATGCCTCACAATAAACCGACCTGTGCGGTTGGAAATTACCACATAGGTAAAAATGGTACAGATTTTACCACAAAGCACACAAAGGATGCACAAAGCTCACTAAGAAAAGAATCTTTGTGCCCTTTGTGGTTAGTCTGAAATCATAATCTGTGGATTTTTCAAACACTTTTCGTGAATTTCGTGGATAATGCGATAAAGCTGTAGCATATTTCAACCGCACAGGTCGAAAATTTGGAGGATGATAGAGAGCTTGCAAGCAAGACCCTTCGTGCTTTAACTGAAGCAATAGCAACTGTTGCTCCCACTGGTCATCAGAACAGTTTTGCCTCCCGTGCTTATGCCTCTTATATCCTGGCTGAGAAAGGCAGAAGGCAGCCACGATCACTTTCTGTGGCATTTCTAAAGTCGGTTGATGAAAAGGATATACTTCAGGGAGCAATTGAGGCTTTAGAAGGCACCCGTAATAAGATGAACACGGTATATGGACATATCAGCGAACACTCTTATACTGTAAATGCTGTAATCGAAAAAGGATCGCTTAAAGATTTGCTTGATTTTGTTAGTAAAAAGGAGGAGTAATCATGCCCAATTATTTGACCTTTCGGTT
>JASEHA010000310.1:0-1091 GCA_030018795.1 bacterium | reverse complement strand
CTCTTTTACATGAGCAGCCAGACCAGCTACTGCTGCTAATGCCTCACAATAAACCGTATAACCCTTTTGCTGAAGTTGATGCAAAAGCTGATGATATGCCGGAGAGAAAACCACCTCAGCCGGGCTTTTGGCCCGTCTCAATGCAGCCCGCTCACCCCTATTGTGCTCCAGTCCATTCCACCATTCATATAAGATGGCAGCAAATTCATTATCACCTATCTTTGTCATATTTTCCTCCTTTCTTTCTGTATGTTACTCTATGCTGCCCGTGTTTTTACAGGCAGACCGAGCTGTTTTCGCAAATTTTTGCTGTAACGAATTCCTTCTTGCAAGTCCCGCCAGGCAAGGGCAATGCGTTTTGGATCAGCCCCGGTTTGAGAAATGTCGTTAAAGATATTCTCAGATACCTTTACCAACCGTTTGTGCCAGTCATCAAGAACAGGTACAACATCATTACCCTTTTCCAGTGCAGCACGCAGTTTATAAAGACACTCGAAGAAATCCGCCTCTGTCTCCTGCCAGAAACGGGACTTTATAAATGAAGTGTCACCTTTAACATCAGCAAGCCGATTAAACAATGCCTTTTTGATCTGCTTTTGTGTTTCATCGGACACCTGTCGAGCACTATTTACCAAAGCGGATGTATGGGATTCGTAGGCTTCCCTGATTGTGTCATCAGTTAATATCAATGGCATGGTGCTATCGTACCAGCACCGGGCCTTCATATTATCCATATCATACCCAAATGCCCATAATCGCAAGTCTTTTTGTTTTGTCCGGACGAAGTGTTCGATTACACGGGCAGGCTGCCGTTTTTCTTTGTTGTCCTGCTTGGTCTGAACTATCCCTAACCAATGTCTGTAGCCAATGCCGCCGGGTTGAGGATGAATAGCACTGGAGATTCCATCCTTGTTGATAAAGTAAGGGGAAAGTGGATGTGCCCATGGACCTGTGTAGTTGACCCCCAAATTTTTTGTTATATAATGACGCACTATGTGTTCAGTAGTCATTCCACATAGGTTACAGGTTATCTTCCTGTCTTCTTTAGACACCAATAGGCGAATACGCCGGGGCATAGACCAGAATAGCTG
>JASEHA010000030.1 GCA_030018795.1 bacterium | reverse complement strand
TTTCGCCTTCTCGTCTTCTCGTCTCCTTGCTTGGTCACCAGTAAAAACTTGAACATCGAGTGTAAGGAAGGGAAAAAGGAAAAGTGGTGTTCACATTGCCTTGTATAAAATCTCTACCCTTGTGTACCTTCTTCCTCTCCAAACATTTTCAGTAGGGTTTTTATGGTTGTTTGATAATCTGCTTTTTCATAGATCCCCTGTTTAAGAAACTCTTCTACCCCTTCTATTCTGGAAATAGCATGATCGATTCTCGGGTTTGATCCTTTTACATATGCTCCAATATTTATCAAGTCCTGAGCCTCTTTTATAATAGCAATTACCTCTTTCAGCCGTCTGGATGCCTGATCATGGCTGGCATCAACAATATCGATCATTACCCGGCTGACGCTTGAGAGCACGTCAATTGCTGGATAATAGTTTCTATGTGCCAGATCCCGGGAAAGAACTATATGTCCGTCTAATATTGCCCTGACATTATCTGCTACAGGTTCATTCATATCATCTGCATCTACAAGGATGGTATAGAGTCCGGTAATGGTTCCTGTAGAGGATGTGCCTGCTCTTTCTAAAAGTTTTGGCATAATGGTAAAGGCTGAAGGTGGATACCCTCTGGTTGTTGGTGGTTCGCCGATAGAAAGCCCAACCTCTCGCTGTGCCCGTACAAAGCGGGTAATAGAATCAATCATGAGCATAACATCATAACCCTGATCCCGGAAGAATTCAGCTATAGCGGTAGCAACAAACGCCCCTTTTAATCTAAGCAATGGAGACTGATCTGATGTAGCTGCAATTACTACAGATCTCTTCAATCCTTCCTCTCCAAGGTCTCTTTCAATAAAATCCTTAACCTCTCGTCCTCTTTCACCGATTAAGCCAATGACATTTATGGCTGCCTTTGTATTCCTGGCAATCATACCCATGAGGGTGCTCTTGCCCACACCACTTCCGGAAAAAATACCAAAACGCTGCCCTTTTCCTACGGTTAAAACAGCATCAATGGCTCTGACCCCTAATGGTAATATCTCTTTGATCCTTGGCCTGCGGATTGGATCTGGTGCTGGACTGAAAACAGGGTATTCATGGGTATAGATGAGTGGTCCATTACCATCTATTGGTCTGGCCAATCCGTCAAGGATTCTTCCTCGCAAACCCTCTCCTACTGGTGTGACAAATGGGCTGCCAGTTGAGATTACCTCGCAGTTTGGAGCAATCCCTTCCATTTCTCCAAAAGGCATAAGCAATAGCTTATCCTCCTTGAACCCCACAACTTCTGCCTTTATAAACTTTTTTGAAGGAAAACGAATCAGACAGACCTCTCCAAGTGAACAAGGCGGTCCAGATGACTCAATTACCAGACCAATTATCTGTTTTACCCTGCCTTTAAGCTGAATAGTTTCTATCTGCTCTACTCTTTCCTTGTATTTAGAGATAAGTGTTTTCATTTTTCACTCTTCACTCTCAGCCCTCTCAATTCCTCTTCCAATCTTTCCATTTGGGTAGTAATAGTTGCATCTATAATCCCGAGCGTTGTTTCTATCTTACATCCGCCTGGTTCAATGGATGGATCGTCATAAAAATGTATCTCTTTTAATCCAGAGGCAAAGCTTAACAATTCATCTCTTTCAGACTCTACATGGTTGAGGTCAACAAGATTAACCCTGACGGTTATTTCTCCCTGACTTTGAATCTTGCTTAAGGATTCTTTAATATTTGCCACAATTATATCTCGATTGACTGCAATCTCTATCTTGATTATCTTTTTGGCAATGATTATTGCCAGATCAATTATTTCTTCAGACATCTCTTCCTGAGCCTTTTGAGATATTCGTTCCTTTTCCCTTTTTGCTTCAGTCAGGACCATTTCAATCTGAGACAACAAGCCCTGAAATTTTTCTTTTGCCATCTTGTATCCAGCATCGTATCCTTCTTGTTTGCCTACAGGAACACTGGTTTCATGAGCTCGTTTACGAATATCGTCAGCCTGTTCCCTTGTTCTGGTAACAGCCTCAGAGATTATCTTTTGCACCTCTCCTGTGGCATCTTCAAGGATGGTATTTGCCTCTTGTTTGATTCTGTTTGCCTCTTCCTCTGCCTGAGCTTTTATGCTTTCTGCCTCTATTTCAGTCTTTTTCTTTATATCCTCTGCCTCTTTTATTTTTCCTGCTACTTCCTTTTTCACATCTACCAATATATCTTTCTTTAGCTCCTGTGCCCTGCTTTCTGCTTCCTGAATCTCAAATTCAAGCTTTATTAAGCGAGTTCGAGCCTGCTGCAGCTTTTCTTCCAAAATCTCAAACCGTCCACCTTGTGGTATTTTTTCTGGATCAAGGATAATTACCTTCCCGTCCTGAGGCAGGGTAGATGACTTATAAATTCCCAAGGGACATCCCTCCTAAAATTAAGCAATACAGAAATTCACCGCAGAGACGCAAAGATTAGCCACGAATTCACACGAATTTTCACTAATACTCGATGTTTGAGTGAAACGAAGTCACTCATCCTACCCACATTACAAATTGAACGCATCAAGTAGTACATAATAAGAGGCGTTCGCAAGCCGTTTCCATCAAATCCTACTTTCCTTCTCGACAACTTCCTCCTGCCACTCCTGTCGAACAATTCGGAATCAACAAGACATAACCCTTTTCCCTACCAGGTCTTAGCCTCCTACCGGACACGATAACCGGACATGATTCCCACGATCCTTTATGTCTCTGAAATTCTTAAAAACCCGTGTCAAATCTGGAAACTGCTTACAACGCTCTCACAGCTATCTACCCTGTATATGAGGATGATGTAATCGATCCCAGTCTTGAGTAAAAGCAGATATTCTTTTTAATCTCTTTTAGCTCATGTTCAGCCTTAACAATGGTGATTTTTACCCGAGGATAGATATGTTCCATAACAGCGATTTTGCCACCTTTCAGAAACTCCATCTCTTTCTGAAGGTTCTCATTCCGTTGTTTCAGGTATTTAATCTCACTGGTCATGGCTATCTGCATTGATATGGCAAGCTGGTAAGCCTCTTCCTTTTCAGGGGATAAGCTGCCCGATCTTTCCTTCATTGCCCGCAGAGTATTAACATCCATCACAGCCTTTTTTAATTCATCCTGAGCATTCAAAATATCATGAACGATACTATTCATCTCTTCTCTTATCTCAGGGTCTATGCCAACCTGGATTATAGTTACAGTTTCTGCCACATTCCCTATGGTCTTGGCACAAACCTCTTTGGTCGCTCGTATCTTTCCCCCAATAATTGCCCCCTTTTCCCCTCTGGTAACAAACACGCTTTCTCCGGAATCTACAAAGCTGTGAAGGATGAATTCTGTAACAATAATGTCACCTCTGGCACAAAGGCTTGCATTTTGGACAAATTTAGCTGTTATCTTTTTTTGTGCACGGATGCTGTCCTGTCCGATGCCGACAATCCCGCCCTGAACAGTAACGCTCCCTTCCAATGATTCGACATAAGCCTTTTCTATATTTCCCTTTATCTCTATATCATCATCTGCTTTAACAACGAATCCTTCCCTTACATTCCCATCTATGATCAATGCCCCATTAAAATAGATATTCCCTGTCTCAAAGCAGACATCACCCTTAATCTTACAAACCGGATCCACCTCTATCTTTGAGCCATCCCAGATTATTTGCCCTTTAACAGCAGCCGTTAATTCTGTTTCATTATTATTTATAAGTACATTTTTCCCTTTGTGTAAAACAATATCTTTGCCATCGATTGCCGGAAGAGGTTGACCTGTAACAGTCATGCCTGGAATACCCTTGTTTGTAGCCACTTTTTTTGCCAGGACATCCCCTGCCTTCACGGTCTGAATAAGTCCAATTTCTCGGAAATCCACACTGCCGTCCTCGCTCATGGCAAATGGGGCTCTTTTCTTTTCCGTGTTAAAAAAATATTCAATTGTTGCACTTTTCCCATCTACAGGCGGGCATCCCTTAGCGACAACTACTGGTTCATCGAATATCTTGTTCTGCAAAATCTCCTGGATAAGGAATTCATCAATACCATAAACAACCCCAGCTGCGGCCAGATCATTTTTAATCTCATTCAGGCTTGGCTTATCTGCGTCACCCATAATTGGGGTAATATTTACTGTTGCCTTCATCTTATCATCAGACACCTTTACCACAGAACGCCTTTTTCCGCTAACAGCAAAGATTCTGCTACCTATGCGGACAGGCTTAGCCTCTTTTCCGCTTACGGCCATGGTAATAGCCCGCAGGTCGTAATCAGTCATTCTCTGGTTGTGAAGCTCTCTTAAGATATCATTAACCTCTACCCTTCTGCCTTCACCAACCGGAGGACAAACGGTTAAAAATATATCAGCATCTCTCATGTCAATTCTGAAGTATCCATTTACCGATTGTTGTCTGATTTCCATATTTTCCTCCCTGATTAGATGGTTTGCCTACTTAAGGTTATCGGTTAATTGGCAGGGAAACTTGAATATACGCAAGTGATCGCCTTCAGGTGCGTCTCTCCTATGCTGATCATGTCAGGCTGTGTAAAAACTCGATTTCTCAAGGCTTGCCACACAATATAAAGTAGCAAGCAACCTTGCCGTATCAATATATTGTGGTGCTTGCTCATGAATTTTGACTTTTTACACAGCCTGATGTGAGGAGTGTCGGGCTGCAATGCAAATATAGTGAGCACCTTCAGGTGCATCCTACAAAGGTAGAGACGCGATTAATCGCGTCTCTACAATCATTCAAAAACACCATCCTATTTCGCTGGTGCTGGTTGTGCAGGTTGAGCCTGTGGTTGAGCAGGAGCAGCCTGCTGCTGAGCTGGTGACGGCTTTGCCTGCTGTTGTGCAGGAGCAGCCTGCTGTTGAGCCGGTGGTGCAGTCAGCATGCCCTTGCGTTGGGTAACAGATGCCTGTTTAGGCATAATGATTGCCAGAAGCAGGGATGTGATCATAAAAAGTGTCACGCCGCCAGCGGTGATACGAGTCATGATATTCCCTCGCCTTGTACCCCAAATGGTTTCAGATGCACCACCACCAAAGGCTGATGCCAACCCTCCACCCTTCCCAGCCTGCAAAAGGATGAGAAGAATCAATGATACACAAAGGGTATAGTGTAAGATAATCAATAAAAGAGTAGCCACAATATAAACCTCCTTTTTCTGTAAAGACGTAGCATCTTGCGTCTCTATGCTCCATATTTTGTTAATTTCAAGGCATTTGCCATGGCTAAGGGCATAACCTGCATGGCTGGTATCCTTCCAATTCCACCCTTAGCACATTCCTTTTCTGAAAACATAGCCACATCATCACTGCCTGTATATCTGCCATAGAGAATAATTGGGACTGGATGCCAGCTATGACCCTTTAGAATCGCTGGTGTTGAATGATCCCCAGTAACAATCAATACATCTGGATTTAATTCCAATAAACCAGGTATATAAGAATCCACCTCCTCTAAAACAGCAACCTTTTTCTCAAAATTTCCATCCTCACCAGCACTATCTGTATATTTTACATGGAGATAAAAGAAATCGTATTTATTAAGGTTCTGTTTCAGGCAGTCAAATTCATCACTAAGACTTCCCCCTACAGGTAAAATCTCCATACCAGCCAGCCTTGCCAGTCCGCGATACATGGGATAGCTGGCAATGGCTGCTGCCCTTAGCTTATACCTTTCATGGAATGACGGCAATTGCTGACTTCTGGCAAAGCCTCTTAACAATATCATATTAGCTGGGAAAGAGTTTGATAGCCTTTTTTTGACCTCTTCGATAAACCTGGTTACTATGCCTGCGGTTTCAGCAGCCAATGGTCCAAGTGGTTTTACCGGTAATGGAGCAAGTCCTTCCCTTTGCGGATCTGTTTCAGAAAGGGCATCATCCAATCCCTTACCGCGAAAGACAATAACAACACGGTGATCTTTAACAGGTTTAACAAACACCCTGACACCATCTATCTCTATGCCTTCCAATAGCTTGCATATTTTGACATTTTCTTCTGTAGAAATCCGCCCTGCCCGTCTATCAGCTATCTTTCCATCCTTATCCATAGTAGCCAGATTGCCGCGAACAGCCAGGTCTCCTGCTTCAAGTGGAAAATCAATTCCCAATGCCTCAAGCAAACCCCTGCCTATCTTATATTCAAGGGGATTATAACCAAACAATGACAAATGTGCTGGTCCACTGCCAGGTGTTATCCCTGGAGATATAGGGTCTGTTACGCCACAAATGGAATTTGCGGTCAGAGCATCAAGGTTAGGTATATTTGCTGTTTCAAGCTCTGTTTTGCCTTTACTGTCAGGGATACCGGACAGCCCATCAATAACTATGAGAGCTATCTTTGAATCTGTAACTACAGACAGCTGTTCAATAAGTTTATTTGTCATCAAACGAAATTACACTCCTTTTGAATCTTACTATCTTGGCAAAGGACTCTATATCAAGGCTTGCCCCGCCAACAAGAGCACCATCAATCTCTGGCTGAGCCATTAAGATATCAATATTATCAGGCCTAACACTTCCGCCGTATTGAATCCTCACCTTTGAAGCAGTTCGTTTATCATAAAGGCTGGTAATGGTTTCCCTGATAAAGGCATGCATCTTATTTGCATCATCTGGGCTGGCAGTCTTACCAGTACCAATTGCCCATAAAGGCTCATAAGCAAGCACGGTTCGCACCATTTCATCTTTGGAGATATCATGCAGATTTTTTACCAACTGGTTATGAACCACATCCCCTGCCTTACCTTTTTCTCTTTCTTCAATCTTTTCACCAATACACAAGATTGGCTTCATTCGATAGTTCAGGGCAGCCTTCATCTTCAGATTAATTATTTCATCCGTTTCGCCAAGGATTTCTCTCCGTTCGGAATGACCAAGAATTACATAATGCACCCCAATATCAGCCAGCATCAATGGGGATACCTCACCAGTATATGCTCCAGCCGGTTCAAAATACATATTCTGTGCCCCAAAAAGGATATTAGTATCTCGCACCACATTAGCAACAGCATACAGAGCAGTAAACGGCGGAAAGATAACAATCTCCATATCCGGGCAATCATTCATGGTTTCAACCAGCTCCCTGGCAAACTCCATAGATTTTTTCACGGTTTTATTCATCTTCCAGTTTCCGGCAATTATTGGTTTTCTCAATTTATGGTCTCCTTGGTTTATAGCTACTTAAGCTGGAAGCTCTTCATGTCCTGATTCTCGCCTGCCTAACAGTCAGTGTTTATCCCTTTATCCGTTAATACCGCAAGCCCTGGCAATTCCCTACCCTCAAGGAACTCCAGACATGCCCCACCGCCTGTTGAAATATGGTTAAATTTATGAGCAATCTCAAGACTATTGATAGACTCAGCCGTCTCGCCACCACCAGCTATTGTGACTGCTGCTGAATCTGAAATTGCATAAGCCATTTTGGTTGTTCCAACAGCAAATTCAGGTATTTCGATCACACCAAACGGCCCATTCCACAGAATACACCCTGCCCCATCCAGCTTCATGATAAATTTCTCGATAGTCTTTGGGCCAATGTCAAGACCCATCCATCCATCCGGAATATTTTCATCCACGGTTGTTTGAACATTTCCATACTCTGTCTTAGAAAACATATCGGTTATTTTATAATCCAGGGGAAGAACAATTTTACCCATATTCTCCTCAAGAAGTTTTTTGATAATAGGCACATAATTCTCCCCTACAAGAGAGGAACCAATCGTTTTCCCCAGTGCCTTTTGAAAGGTATACGACATTCCGCCGCCAATCAGAAATAAGTCTGCTTTCTTTATCAGGTGTTCAACTATCCCCATCTTGGTAGACACCTTTGACCCGCCAATGGCTATTACAAATGGTTTTGGCGGATTGGTTAATACCCTGTCCAGATACTCCATCTCTTTTTCCATCAAGAAACCAGCCACAGCTTTGTCAAAATATTTAGTTATCGCACTAACAGAGGCATGGGCACGATGAACGGCACCAAAGGCATCATCTACATATACCTCTCCAGATGAGGCTAATTCTTTAGCAAAGTTTGGATCATTGGCTTCCTCTTCCTGGTAAAAGCGTAGATTTTCTAAAAGCATTACTTCACATGGATTCATAGCCATAACAAGTTTTTGGACATTCTCGCCGATACAATCACCAACAAAACTAACCTCTGTTTTGAGTAATTCACCAAGTTTTATGGCAATTCGTTGCAGGCTTAATTCAGGCACCACCTTTCCCTTGGGTCTACCAAGGTGAGACATCAGGATGATTTTAGCCTTCTGGGACATGGCATAGTTTATTGTAGGTAGATAAGCGGCTATCTTACGGACATCGGTAATATTGCCTTCATTATCTAAGGGTGCATTAAAATCCACACGAATTAATACCCGTTTTTTGGTTATGTCCACATCCTTAATCGTTAATTTATTAAATGCCATTTCTGTCTCCTTAAAAATATTTTCTTTATCTGCCAGCAATATACTCAATCAAATCCACCACACGGCATGAATACCCCCACTCATTATCATACCATGCAATAATCTTGACCATATTACCTCTGCCAGAGGTGCTGTCTCCGATAACTGAGGTACAGCCAGCATCAACGATAGAGGATTTAGGATTATCATTAAAATCGCATGAAACCAGCGGCTTTTCACAATACTCCAGGTATTTTTCAAGTCTGATAGTAGAGGCAGCTGTTTTAAGGGCTTGATTTACCTCTTCTACAGTAACATCCCTTTCAAGCTCTACTACAAGGTCAACAACCGATACATTTGGGGTTGGCACACGGATAGCCATGCCGTGGAGTTTACCCTTTAGCTCAGGCAGAACCAGAGCTACAGCCTTAGCTGCCCCTGTTGTTGTCGGAATCATAGACACTGCGGCTGCCCTTGCCCGACGCAGGTCTTTGTGCGGCAGGTCTAATATCTGCTGGTCATTGGTATATGAATGAATCGTTGTCATCAAGCCCTTTTGAATGCCAAAGCTTTCAAGCAATACCCTGGCTACTGGAGCAAGGCAATTGGTAGTGCATGAGGCATTGGAAATAATATGATGACTTGCAGGATTATATTTATCCTCATTAACACCCATAACAATAGTAATATCTTCATTTGTTGCTGGTGCAGAAATAATAACCTTTTTTGCCCCTGCCTGAAGGTGAGCCTTTGCCTTTTCAGCATTGGTAAATATTCCGGTAGACTCAACCACTATATCGACATTCATCTCTCCCCATGGAAGCTGAGCAGGGTCTTTAATTGCAGTTATCTTCAACAGACGGTCGTTTACCATAAGATCAGTATCTTTTACCTCAACCTTTCCAGAAAACATGCCATGAACAGAATCATACTTCAAGAGATGTCCCAGTGTTTTAGCATCAGTCAGGTCATTAATCGCTACAAATTCAATATTAGGATTATTTATCCCTGCCCGAAAAACAAGCCTTCCTATCCTTCCAAACCCATTTATCCCTACCCTAATAGCCATATTCAAACCCCCATTTTAAGATTTCAAGCAAATGACATTTATTTTATCATATATTTCCTGTTGTTGCAACATAAATTTTGTCAAATTTCTTTTTATTGGTAATTATTGCCTCTGATGCTGAAATATACCTCAAGCTTCCAGCTTGAGCATTAGAGCACCAGATGCCAGAGCACCAGTGCACCAGTGCACCAGTGCACCAGTCACCAGAGCGACAGAACACCAGATGCCAGAGCACTGATGACTGGTGCACTATCATTCTGGTGAGAGGATAATTATGACAACTACAAATATAATCTCCAATATCCCACTGCTTCCGTTAAGGGATATGGTTGTCTTTCCACAAATGGTGGTTCCGCTCTTTGTCGGCAGAAAACGCTCTATTCAGGCATTAGAATTGGCTATGCTTGATAATCGAATGGTATTCTTATGTGCCCAAAAAAAATCAATTGCTACTGAGCCTAAAAAAGATGACATCTATACTATTGGAACATGTGCAGAAATACTTCAGCTTCTAAAACTACCGGATGGCACACTGAAGGTCCTTGTTGAAGGGCTTGTTCGAGGAAGGATAATAAAATACATAGACAAAGAGAGCTATTATTGTGTTGATGTGGAGCCAATAGTTGAGGAAATTATTATCACACCAGAGATAGAGGCTGTTAATCGAGATGTATTGAATAGATTTCAGGAATATGTCCGGCTTTCAGATGGTTTTCCCCCAGAGATGATTGGAATTGCTGAAGCGACTGAGGAGCCGGGCAGATTAGCAGATACTATTGCTGCTCATATAAACATCAAGACAAACAGTAAACAGGAATTGTTGGAAACCATCAATGTTGCCCATAGGTTGGAAAAGCTTTCTGTCCTGCTTAATGCTGAACTGGAAATCCTGCAGATAGAAAAGAAGCTGCATGTCCGTATTCGTAAACAGGTAGAAAAGCACCAAAAACAATATTATCTTAATGAAAAGCTTCGTGCCATTAAAAAGGAATTGGGTAAGGATGATGATGTTGGTGAGGAAATAGCTGAGCTTAAAAAACAGGTAAAGGATGCCGGGCTTTCTCCAGAGGCTTTGCAAAGGGCAAACAAGGAGATTAAACGGCTTCAAGGGATGTCTCCCATGATGCCTGAAACTGCGGTGATCAAAAATCACCTTGATTGGCTCATTCATCTTCCATGGTCAAAGACAACCAATGATAACTTAGGATTAAAAAGGGCATCACGAATCCTTGAAGAGAACCACTATGGATTAAAAAAGGCAAAGGAACGGATTATTGAATATCTGGCTGTGCGAAAATTAAACCCTGAATTAAAGGGCAGTATTCTTTGCTTTGTCGGTCCGCCTGGAACAGGCAAAACCTCTGTGGCAAAGTCTATTGCCACGGCTATGGATAGGAGGTTTGTGCGGTTATCGCTTGGTGGTGTGCGGGATGAGGCTGAGATACGGGGACACCGTATGACCTATGTAGCCGCTATGCCAGGCAGAATCATCCAATCCATTCGCAAGGCAGAAAGCAAAAATCCTGTCTTTCTCTTAGATGAGATAGATAAGATGAGTGTGGATTTCAGGGGTGACCCATCTGCGGCTCTATTAGAGGTGCTTGACCCGGAACAAAATACAACCTTTTCTGATCATTATTTAGAGGTTAGCTTTGACCTCTCAGGTATAATGTTTATTACTACAGCCAATACCCTTCATAATATCCCTCATGCCTTGCGGGATAGAATGGAGATGATTGAATTTCCGGGTTATACTGAGGAAGAAAAGCTTCATATTGCTAAAAAATTTCTGGTTGCCAAAAAGATTAAAGAACACGGATTAACCGGAGAGGATCTTGAGTTTTTAGATGAATCACTGCTGTATCTTATTCAGAGATATACCCGTGAGCCAGGGGTAAGAAATCTGGAAAGGGAGATAGCTAAGGTATGTCGAAAAATAGCCAGAAAGGTTGTTGAGGGTAAAAAGGGTGAAAAGGGAAAGGTTGTAGTAACGATTGAATCCTTGCCCAACTATCTGGGACAGCCCAAATTTAAGCACAGGGATGTAGAAAAAAATCTTACCATAGGCACTGCCACTGGGCTGGCATGGACAGAAAACGGGGGTGAGGTGTTGACCACTGAAACAGTAACCATGCCAGGAAAGGGTGAACTTCTATTAACCGGTACTTTGGGTGAGGTAATGAAAGAATCTGGAAAGGCAGCCCTTTCTTATATTCGCTCCCGGGCAGCTGAGCTTTCTATTGATCCAGAATTTTATAAAAAGATAGACATCCATGTCCATGTGCCAGAAGGGGCTATCCCTAAGGATGGACCATCTGCCGGCATAACCATGGCCATCTCCATGATCTCTGCCCTGACCAATACGCCGGTGAACCATGATATCGCCATGACCGGTGAAATTACCCTCAGGGGAAGGGTATTGCCTGTGGGCGGGATAAAGGAAAAGATGCTGGCTGCCCATAGATCCGGAATAAAAACAGTACTCTTGCCTCAGGAAAATGAGAATGACCTTGAGGATATCCCTAAGGATGTAAAAAAAAGCATGGGGTTTAAGCTGGTAAGCAGTATGGATGAGGTTATCAGGCTGGCATTGAATGGGGATATTAAGGTGAAAAGCGTAACTTAAAGCTCAGCTTGAAATAATGCTGGCAAAATCTACTCACAACATTAGCTGATTTTGCACCTGAATTTCTGGCATGGTTCAATTCTATAGGGTGCAGGGTAACAAATACCTGATACTCAATGTTCAAGTTTTTTGCCACCATTGGCATTTTAGCAGTGAAACAGTAGGGGCGTGGTTTTTTTCGCCTTTTCGACTTCTCGCCCTGATTGGTCGAACCGTAGGTCTTGTGGTATCTCCTGCCTATCAAGCTGGAAGCTTGACCTACTTTAGTATCACAAGCATCCTGCTTGTGATTTTGCGGTTTAATTAAGAAAAAACTTGAACATCGAGTATGTAGAGACACAAAATCTTGCGTCTCTACTTCCCTTAATTACGAATTGAACGCATCAAGTAGTACACAATAAGAGACATGAAAGACAATGCAACCATTTTTTCATCGAATCCCATTTTTCTCGCCTTCTCGACTCTACAATCTGTATGTATCGATATAGTTGATGCACTCTAAACGTATGGGGCAAAAGATCCACAGGCTGTTGTAATTTCACGCAAACAAAGGTTGCAAAAGAACTGCTTTTGTGGTGCTATCCCGCACTTGCAGGTGTGGGATTTAGATGCGTTTGCCCTGGTATGTAAATAGACTGCTCTTGATGAAATCAAGGGTATCGAATTGTCCAAACGAGGAAGCTCCTCTGGCAGGAGTAGACCCCATGTTTGTTGATGTCTGTTCCCCTACCAAATGTATTTAACTGGATAGCCAAATTGTACCACTTAAACGCTCATAAAAAAACACTTGCAAAATGTCTTCCTTTATGCTAAAATATAATATATGCATTCGATAGCGTCAGGAGCGTCAGGCTGTGTAAAAACTCGATTTCTCAGGGATTACCATGCAATATAAAGTAGTAGGCAATCTTGCCATATCAATATATTGTGGTATTGACTCATAAATTTTTGAGTTTTTACACAGTCTGACGTAAGAAGACAACTACACGATACATCATGAAGATGAGCAAGGTAAAATGAAAGTAGAAATGTTAAAAAACTTGAACATCAAGTAATAATTAAAAAAGGAGAAGGTATTATGGCTAAAGCATGTGAATTTTGTGGAAAGGGTCCATTAACCGGAAATAATGTCAGCCATTCAAATCGGAAGACAAAAAGAAGATGGCTGCCAAATATTCAGCATAAGAAACTAACAATTAATGGCACAACTGCATATAGGAATATTTGCACATCCTGTCTGCGGACACAACGATCTACATCGTAGATAAGGGAAATAGGCTGAAGGCTGTTAGGGAAGAGAGAATTACAATCTAACAGCCTTTACTGTTGTGTCAACCTTAATTTGTCGCATAACTATTGCATTAGACAACTCTCGTGGTTGTCCATTGTTAGATTTACACAGGGTAGGGGAAAGCTTGCCGGAGCGACTTAGAGTCACCAGTCACCAGGGCACCAGTCACCAGGCTGCCAGAGAAGCTCACTCTTGCCCTTACTATACGACAATTGATGGTTGACACGACATTAGTCTATCCACAAGTAGTTCAGCGGGAGGAAAAGATGAAGGCAATGATTGCCCTTGAGGATGGAAGGATATTTGAAGGCTTTGCCTTTGGATCTGAGGGTGAGGCTTATGGTGAGATGGTTTTTAATACCAGCATGACCGGATACCAGGAAATATTAACCGATCCCTCATATAAGGGACAAATAGTAGCCATGACCTATCCCTTGATTGGTAATTATGGTATTAATGATGCAGATGTAGAGTCAGAACGTCCGCAGGTAAATGGTTTTGTTGTCAAGGAATACAGCCGTATTTACAGTAATTGGCGAGCAAAAAAGAGCCTTGAAGAATATCTGAAAGAGCATAATATTATTGCTATAGAGGGTGTTGACATAAGAGCATTGACCAAACATATAAGAACCTGCGGGGCAATGAAGGCAATCATCTCAACATTGGACTTTGTTCCAGAGAGTCTGGTGGCAAAGGCAAAAGCCTCTCCTGGTTTGGTTGGCATGGACTCAGTCAAAGAGGTAACCTGCAAAGAGACTCGAAAGTCAAGATTCAAAACTCAAGGCTCAATGTTCAATGTAGTAGCAATGGACTTTGGAATAAAGCATAACATCCTCAGGATGTTAGCAGATATAGGCTGTAATGTCACCATAGTCCC
>JASEHA010000309.1 GCA_030018795.1 bacterium | reverse complement strand
AATCTTCCCACCGTTCACTGAGCGATTACCACAGGTCGATTTTTTTCATTGACAATTCAGGAATAATTAAGTATAATGGGGGCAATTTATTACCCCGATTAAGGATAACCATAGAATATGTCAAAGAAAAAGAAAAAATCCATAGATATTGTACCCACTTTTTCATGGAATACAAAAAAGGCGAAAAAGGTGAGGAAAGACATGATTGTTGTTTTTGCTGCCTTTGCCCTGATGACTATTTTTCGGCTGATATTTCTTAACCAGATAAAGGTAGCAGACCCTGAATTTTTTCAGCCTACTCAAGGGACTGATATGGGGATGTATGACCAGGCAGCCATGGATATGGTTGATGGTAAATCACTTACAGGTCCATTCTTTTACCACCCGTTATACTATTATTTCTTAAGCTTCAATTATTTTATCTATGGGCATAACATGCTTATCTTAAGGTTAGTTATGGGATTTCTTGGTCTCCTCACCTGCTGGATGACCTATTCTATGGCCAAAAAAATCTTTAATCAGCAGGTAGCTGTTATTGCCAGCATTCTCCTTGCCTTTTGCGGGTATCTTATCTATTATGAAAGTGTTATCTTATCCATTGGACTGACCACATTCTTTGCTACTGCTGCGATGTTTTTCTTGTTAAAGGATACTAATAAGCTAAAAGATCATATTCTTAGCGGGATATTTATTGGTCTTGCCTGTTTATCCCAACCCAATATATTGCTTTTTGTCCCATTTGCAGCCTTCTGGCTCATCTTTAAGTGGGGGATGAAAAAGGGTGGAGAATATGCTGTTTTGTGTCTTGCAGCCGTCTTTATCATCATCTCACCGGTTACCCTGAAAAATTACCTTGACAGTGGCAGGTTTGTGCTCATCTCTACCAGTGGTGAGGTAAACTTCTGGCTTGGCAACCATAAAGGCTCTCTGGGCTGGTTTGATGTTTATGGCAATGAGCTTGAGGCATTAGAGAAAAGGGTGCATTCTGAGGGGCAATCCGTATACATGGACGATGTATGGCAATTTATCAAGGATGATCCAGGGGGATATTTGAGCCTGTTGATAAAAAAGAAGTTCCTTTTCTGGGGTGATTGGGATATACCCCATCAGGTTGGATACGACTATGGTCGGCAATACTCTTCACTCCTGAGGCTGCCATTCATGCTTGACTTTGCCCCTCTGGCAATACTCGGTCTTGCCGGGCTGATTATTTCCTTGAGGAGATATTGGAAAAAGTGTCTGCTCCTCTACCTTTTTACTATAGCTTATAGCTTTTCTGTATATATTATCATGGTTCATGGCAGGTATCGTCCACCAGTACTGCTTCCCTTGATTATCTTTGGCTCATTTTTTATCTGGTGGCTGTGGGAGCAGATAAAGTCAAGGAAGTATCTATTCCTTACCGGTGCCGGGCTGCTGCTGTGTACGATGGGAGCGTTTGTCTTTTCTCAACACATTATGTCCAGGATTATCTGCATCAAAAATCAGCATGGGATATATCAGGATATGCCTGATAAACTGGTAATCAGCGATGACAGCAGCTCATGGCATGGTTTGGAAACAGCCACGCTGAATACACCGTCTCTCAGGCTTAAGAAGACGTTTGTCATTGATTGTGACCCAGTCAAATACCAAAATGCCAGATTATCCTTCCGCTACTTTGGTGGCGGAACAGGGGAGATGTATTTTCATGTTAATGGCAAGCCCTCTCCAAAAATAACCCTTGATAGAGGGGCATTCTTGCACAAGGTTGGGTATAAGTTTACTACCTCACTCCTGAAGAAAGGGGTAAACGAGATAATCTTTGAGGTGATAGAGGGCGGGATACTAAAGATACCGATTGATAATTACTATCGATTCAACCGATCCTTTATCTCTCAGGACGAGGGCAAGGTGTGGAAAGAGGCCAGTGGTGAATACATGATCCAGATGGAGTTGTTGAAATGAGCGTATCGGTTATAATCATTACCCATAATGAAGAAAAAAACATATTAGCCTGCCTTGAAAGCGTTAAATGGGCAGACGAGATAGTGGTGGTTGATGCCTTTAGCCTTGATAATACAAAAAAGCTTGCCGAAGGATTTGGGGCAAAAGTATTTCAAAGAGAGTGGCCGGGATATGGCAGGCAGAAGAATTATGCCTTAAGCAAAGCCTCTATGGACTGGATACTCTCACTTGATGCAGATGAGCGGATAACACCAGAATTGGCTGAGGAAATTCAGGAGATGATACAAAATCCTGCAATAGACGGCTATCAAATCTGCCGCAAGGCATACTTTCTTGGCAAATGGATCAGGCATAGCGGCTGGTATCCAGACTATTGCCTGAGGCTCTTTCGCAAGGGTAAGGCAGTGTTTGCAGAAAAACCAGTGCATGAATATGTGGAATTAGACGGCAGGATGGGACGATTAAAGGGGGCAATGCTCCATTATACGGATAATGACCTGAATCATTACTTAGCCAAGCTCCAAAGCTATACCACTCTGGCAGCAGATGAGCTTGTCGCCCGTGGCAAAAAGGCATCCATTGTTGATCTAATTACAAGACCCATGTTTATCTTTTTGAAGATGTATATCCTGAAAAAAGGATTTTTGGACGGGATGCATGGGTTTATCCTGGCTATTCTTTCATCATTTTATGTTTTTGTGAAGTATGCTAAGGTGTGGGAAGGAGATATTGGGGAATGAAGAAAAGAGCACCAGAATATCAGTACACCAGTGCACTGGTGTACTGATATTCTGGTGCCCTACGCTGAATATTCGATAAAGCAAAATTCAAATCACACAATCCTCATAGAATTGCCC
>JASEHA010000308.1 GCA_030018795.1 bacterium | reverse complement strand
AGCAGAGGATTCTACATTTATCCTTCCAGCAATACTTAGTAGGGGGTCATTAAGTATTGCCGTTTCTACAGAGGGGAAATCACCTGCATTGGCTAAAAGAATAAGGGATAACCTGTCTGAAATGTTTGGCAAGGAATATATAAGGTTTGTAGATTTATTAGGAAGCCTTCGTCAAACCGTCAAGACTACATTTGGCAATCAGTCAAAACGCAACATTATCTGGAATAAACTGCTAAATTCAGAGTTGCTTGAATTATTGAAAAAGGGACGAACAGACATGATAGATACAGTGCTTAAAAGATATGGACTAAATAGGTAGCAGTTAGCGGTTAGTTTTTGCTTAAGGAACTGTTCAAATGAAAAAGATTATTATTGGCACCAGGGGCAGTAAATTAGCGTTAGCTCAGTCCCATGATGTAATGGCTCAACTGCAGGCAGCATATCAGGAAATAACATTTCAGATAAGGGTTATCAAGACCCGTGGTGATGCAGGGGTACCAATACAAGAGGGATATGGATTTTTTGTCAAGGAGATAGAGGATGCCCTTCTTTCTAAAGATATTGATATTGCTGTCCATAGCTTGAAAGACATGCCGGCAGTGCTTCCTGACAGCTTAAAAATTGGAGCAATATGTAAAAGATTGGATGCAAGGGATGTTTTTATCTCAAAAGATGGTCGTAAACTGGAGGATATGGAACCATTGGCAGGCATTGGAACAAGCAGTCTGCGTCGGCAAATTCAGTTGCAGATGTTCAGACCTGACCTGAGGGTGGTTGAGTTACGTGGAAATCTGGATACACGATTGAGAAAATTAGCAGAGGCATCAGAAATATCCGGGATTATCGTGGCAGCAGCTGGATTGTATCGGCTTAAAATAGAGGAAAAAATCACCCAATTTTTGTCCATAGACCAATTTTTGCCGGCTGCAGGCCAGGGGGCAATAGCCGTTGAGGTAAGGGCTGAGGCTAAAGAGGAATCCATGGTCATGGTTTTGGATGACAGGGAATCCAGACTGATTGCTCTGGCAGAAAGGGCATTTCTGGAAAAAATAGGGATTGGGTGTGCCGCTCCTGTTGGGGTATATGCCAGAATCGTGGGAGAGAGATTGATTATCCGCGGGATGGTATTTAAGCATTGGGAGGATATTGAGGGAGCTCCTGATGATTGCAGAGAGCTTGGTCTGCTGCTGGGAGAAAAAATGATGATAAAGTAATACAAGTATCCTGCTTGTGATTATTTACAGGAGGAGGAAAAGGCAATGAAAAAATGTTATGATGTCAGGGGTTGTCCGGCAAGCCATTATTTAAGATGTGCAGCTTATGCCTCTGGCAAGGATTGTTGGGAGGTTCCAGATATTCCATGCTGTAAAAGGAATGATAAGGAACGGTGCAAAGAGTGCAATATATATCAAGGAGTGTTTGGTACTGTTAAGAAGGAATTTTAACCATGGGAATGGGCTGGATGAAGCTTAACCGTGTGGTTGTTATTGTCCTTGATAGCGTTGGCATTGGGGAGCTTCCAGATGCAGCAGATTATGGGGATAAAGGGAGCAATACCCTGCAGAATATAGCCATGGCTGTTGGAAGATTGAATCTGCCTGTCCTGCAAAGTCTTGGGTTAGGCAACATAGTCTCCCTGCCAGGGGTTTCATGCAATCAGGTAAAGGGATGCTTTGGAAAGATGGCTGAGGCATCGATGGGCAAGGATACAACCATTGGACATTGGGAAATAACAGGCATTATCAGTCAAAAGCTATTTCCTGTTTACCCTCAAGGCTTTCCTGAAGAGGTGATTAAGGCATTTACTGTATCTGTTGGACGGGAAATCTTAGGAAATAAGCCTGCTTCTGGCACGCAAATCATTCAGGAGCTGGGGGAAGAGCATGTCCGAACAGGTTGTCCAATTGTATATACCTCAGCAGACAGTGTGTTCCAGATTGCTGCACATGAGGGGATAATCCCTCTGGATGAGTTGTATGATATTTGCATGATCGCCAGAAAGATATTGGTTGGACAACATCAAGTATCAAGGGTAATTGCCAGACCATTTGTGGGACAAAAAGATAATTTTCAGCGAACAGCAAATAGAAGGGATTTTTCTGTTCTGCCGCCGGAAAAAACTGTTCTTAACCTCCTTTGCGAGGCAGGATATGAAACCATTGGGATTGGTAAAATATCAGATATATTTGGAGGCAGTCTTGCTAGATTAGGCTCTGGTTTAACCAGGAGCATCCTGACCCATGGCAATGCTGATGGTATAGGTAAGACCATTGAATGTCTTAAACAGGATTTTGAGGGCATGATTTTTACCAACTTAATAGATTTTGATATGCTCTATGGACATCGAAATGATGTTGAGGGGTACAAGAGGGCATTGGAGGAATTTGATCAGGCTTTGCCAGAGATAATTCAAGCTATGAGGGAAACGGATTTGCTTATCCTTACAGCTGATCATGGGTGTGACCCAACTACATTGTCTACTGACCACTCCAGAGAATTTGTTCCCTTATTGGTATATGGTGCAGCCATTAGACAAGGGGTAAATCTTGGTATTCGTCAAACATTTGCTGATGTGGGACAAACTATTGCTGATATATTTGATGTTCATGGATTAAAGAATGGAGAAAGCTTTTGGGGAATGACAAGGTAGATAGGTGGATAGGCTGTAGACTGTTAGACTGTAGGCAGGAAGGGATTACAGTCTAACAATATAGAGTCTTTTGCCATTGGGATTAGTCACCCTTAACAAAGGGGGTTAGTGTCGCGTCAACCATCAATTGTCGGATAGGTTAATGTAGGGGCGGGGTTTC
>JASEHA010000307.1 GCA_030018795.1 bacterium | reverse complement strand
TTAATATCTTTCAAATACCTGCCTATATTTTATTTCGGCAGATCAACCTTCCTAAAATGATGCCCATAAGTTTTACGTTTAATCTTAGCTATCACTGCAATTCAAGATGCCTTACCTGTAATGTTTGGAAAAAACAGGCAAAAGAACTTAGCAGAGAAGAGTGGCGTGTGATATTTAGATCGCTTGGATCTGCTCCTTATTGGACAACCATTACTGGTGGAGAGCCATTCTTAAGACAGGATTTAGTAGAGATTGTCCATGACCTGTACTCGCAATGCCGTCCAGGAATAATTAACCTTCCGACAAATGGCTTGTTACCTGAGGTGGTTGTATCAAAGGTTGATAAAATCTGTGCCTATTGCCAGGGATCTAAAATAATTGTTAATATCTCTCTGGATGGGATAGGGGCGGAGTATGACCGAATTCGAGGGGTAACAAATGGGTTTGAGGCTGTAAAAAAAACATACCAGCTGTTAAGGGGGTTAAAACATCCAAACCTGACCATTGGTATTGGGACAGTAATCTCTAAGTTCAATGTTGCCAATATCGAACAGATTTATGAATTTGTGATGAATACCCTGAAACCAGACTCCTATGTAACCGAAATTGCTGAGCAAAGGCATGAATTGGATACGCTGACTGCTGATATCTCTCCTGCACCAGATGAATATGCTCGTGCAGCAGATTTTTTATGCAGACAACTAAAAAAGGAAAGGTTTCACGGTTTGTCTCGATTGATTCGTGCATTTCGTCTGGAATACTACAGGTTGGTTAAACGTCTACTCCTGGAAAACAAAAAAATAATTCCCTGCTATTCAGGGTTTAATTCATGCCTTATCACACCTGATGGAGAGGTTTGGCCATGCTGCATCCGTCCTGATTCTATGGGCAACTTACAGAAATTCAATTATAACTTTAATGATTTGTGGTTTGGCGGACAGGCTCAAGAGGTCAGGAGAAAAATAAAAGAAGAGGGATGCTTTTGTCCCTTAGCCAATGCTGCTTATACTAATATGCTGTGCTATCCATTAAGTTGGGGGAGGATACTTTCGCAAGTGTAACGGAGAAGAAAGAGAAATCACGAAAACACGAAAACACGAAACACTTTAGCATGCTTTATTTCAACAATGAAGATGTTTTACCCTTTTCAGCAACATTTCTTCATCTTTCGTGATTCATATTTACGAAAAACCCTATTAAGCAACATGGTTTGCTTGATGTTTATATAAATTTGCATAGATTTTTTTGCTCGCTTCTTTTTATAATTAAGAAAGATGATGGTAATTGACATAAGGCTATCTTTGTCTATTACCGATTGTAATATTCACAACCTATTAATAGAGCAAGCCTTGCACAAGAAAGCATAAATGGTGTTTTACCTTTATACTTTGCTAATAGTTGGGCAATCTCTTTAAGGCAGGTGAAAGAAGTGAGCAGAAGGGTAGTTGTTACTGGTATAGGGGTAATTGCCCCGAATGGTACTGGTAAAGAGCGATTCCTTGAGGCAATGGTTAATGGCCGTTCAGGGATAAAGAAGATTACCAGATTTGATACAACTGCATATCCATCTCGTATTGCAGGAGAGGTTGATGATTTTGAGCCTACAGATTATATGGATAAAAAGGATGCAAGGCGAAGAAGCAGATGTACGCAGTTAGCCCTGTCTACAGCTCGTATGGCTATGGATGATTCCGGGCTTAATTCTGCACATATTGAGAAGGAAAGAATGGGGATTGTCCTTGGATTTGGGACAAACGGGATGGAGATTATTGAGAGTCAGCATCAGGTTTTTCAAAACCATGGATTAAAGAAGGTCTCACCATTTGGTATGATTTCTGTTTTGCTTAATACCCCAACCGGGGAGATTGCCATTGAATTTGGTATCAGTGGACCAAGTAATACGCTTTCTACTGGCTGCTCTTCTGCTGTAAATGCCGTTGGCAATGCCTTTAATCTTATCAGATGGGGGGCAGCAGATATTGTTATTACTGGAGGGGCAGAGGCACCAATTACCCCATTGACCCTGGCTGGTTTTTGTGCTGCCAGATCGCTATCCTGCCAAAATGATAATCCCAAAGAGGCAAGCCGTCCGTTTGATGTTAATCGGGATGGGTTGATCATGGGTGAGGGTGCAGGCATAGTCATCTTGGAAGAGATGGAACATGCCATAGAAAGAAAGGCAGATATTTATGCCGAACTACTTGGCTATAGCAGCACTACAAATGCTACCTCACTGATGATGCCTGATTCTTCAGGTACGTCAAGGGCGTTAAAATTGGCAATGAAGGATGCTAAAGTTTCCCCTGAATCAATTGATTATTACAGTGCCCATGCAGTCTCAACCCCTGCAGATGCAATTGAAATAGAGGCAATCAAGCAAACCTTTGGAGAATATGCCTGCCAGATGCCAGTTAGTTCTATCAAGTCTATGATTGGACAGCCATTTTGTGCAGCCGGTGCTATTCAGACAACAAGCTGTGCCTTAGCCGTAAAACATGCTGTTATCCCTCCAACCATCAATCATTGTGAACCTGGTCCCGGGTGCGAAGGGATTGATTTTGTCCCAAATGTTGCCAGAAAACAGGTGATAAACAAGGCTATCCTTAATTCCTATGGTTATGGCGGGAATAATGCCTGCCTGGTAATGGGGAGCTTTTGCAGTAGTCAGACAGCCAGCAGGTGATACTCACCACTGGCATGAATTGCGATTTTTCGTAACTGTTCACGTATAGCCATAGAGAACACAGAGAAATAATAATGGTTCTTTAACTCGATGTTCAAGTTTTTAACCTACGATTCTTTCAGTCAAAAATAGATGAGT
>JASEHA010000306.1 GCA_030018795.1 bacterium | reverse complement strand
GGGTTTTCCCGCCCTGATTGGTTGATTCATGCGACAGATTAAGGTTGACACGACACTCACCACATTCCTTAAACTTCAATGTATTACAAATCACAGCTTATAGGCAGGAGCACTTCCAAGATGAAACACGGTGGAAATATCTGGGAATTCATAAGAAAAGGGGTTGAGCTTGAAAAAATAATGGATTTTAGTGCCAGTATCAATCCATTTGGTCCGCCAGACTGGGTTCAAACCGCTATCCATGATAGCATAAGATTTATCAGACACTATCCTGATCCAGAGCAAAAGGTTCTGTTATCTCATCTGGCTGATTTTTTGCAAGTTAAAGAAGAATATATTATTGTCGGAAATGGGGCATGTGAGTCTATCTATTTATTGGCTAATCTGTTACATGGGAAAAACATCCTTATTCCCTCCCCTACCTTTATCGAGTATGAGACAGCCCTGGCTGGAAATAACGCTGTCCTGAAATTTCCGCAGATAAAAGAGTCAAATAACTTTTGTTTCCCTTATGAAGAGGTTATCGGTGAGCTTTCATGGGCAGATGCTGTTTGGATATGTAATCCAAACAACCCTACAGGAAAACGAATAGAGCCTTCTATGCTGATAGCCCTATTAGATAATGCCCTTAAAACAAATACGCTGGTCATTGTAGATGAATCATTTTTAATATTTGCTGCCTCGTATAAAAATGAAACCCTTCTGAATGTGCTGAATAATTATCCAAACCTGATAATCATCTCATCTCTTACCAAATTCTTTGCCATACCAGGGATACGAATAGGATATATGGCAACAAGTAATGCTAAGATATTGAATAAATTAAAAAAACAGATACCCCCATGGAGTGTAAATATCTTTGCCCAAATGATTGTGCCAGGCATGCTGCAGCTCGATGACGGTTTTATAACCCAATCCATAGAGCTTATTGAAAAGGCAAGGGATAAATTTTTCAAGGAATTGAGTAAGATAAAAACACTAAGGGTTTATCCATCCTCAGCCAACTTCCTCCTTATCAAACTCTGTGGACATATCCATGCTAATGAGCTTTCTCAACAGTTGGCTCAAAAAAATATCCTTATCCGCAACTGTTCTAATCTTCGGGGGCTCGATGATACCTATATCAGGGTTGCGGTTATGAAAGAGGAGCAGAATAGGATGTTGGCAGAGGAATTGAGTGGGTTATGACTCGATGTTCAAGCATTGAATAGCGAGGACAAGCCTCGCAGCTACAGCCGTAGTGGTTATCATGTCTGCTCCCAGGTCACACTGCTACGTGCCAATAGTGCACCACACCATTTTGAGTTTAGTGGCTTAGGTGGATGGCTGTTCGTCTTACCCATGAATTGAACCACTACACAGCCTGATTACCCATTCTTTCTCGTATCATCTTAATAGCACAAAAGCTACCGCACATCCCGCAGGTATCATCTGTTACATGTCCCCTAACCTTTTTTACCGTATCAGGGGCAATAGCACATTCAGCCTGTTTCTCCCAATCAAGCTCAGCCCTTGCCTTAGCCATTTTAATATCCCTGTCAAGTGCACCTGGTATCTGTTTGGCAATATCGCCAGCATGGGCAGCAATCAAGGCAGCAATAACACCATTTTTAACGTCATCTATGGTAGGAAGGTTGAGGTGTTCGGAAGGGGTAACGTAGCATAAAAAATCAGCCCCGGCTGCTGCAGCTATTGCCCCGCCAATGGCTGCGGTTATATGATCATATCCAGGGGCAATATCTGTCACCAATGGTCCAAGCACATAGAATGGGGCATGATTGCAAAGTTGTTTTTCTAAGAGCACATTGGCTGCTATTTGGTTCATCGGAACATGACCAGGCCCCTCAATCATCACCTGCACCTGTGCCTTATATGCCCTTTTTGCCAGCTCGCCCAGGATAATCAACTCTTGAACCTGTGGTCTATCTGTAGCATCCATCAGGCATCCCGGACGCAGTCCATCCCCAAGGCTCAAAACCACATCATACTGTCTGGCAATATGCAGGATCTCATCAAACAGCTCGTAAAAAGGATTTTCCTTGTTGTGATAAAGCATCCATTCAACAATAAATGTCCCGCCACGGCTAACCGTATCCATACACCTGCCCTGTTGTTTTAGTCTCTCAATAATCTCACGCGTAATTCCGCAATGAACGGTTATAAAGTCTACACCATCCTCAACCTGTCGGGCAATCACCTCAAGAATATCCTCTGTGGTCATGGCCATGATAGAGCCATCCCTTTCAACAGCATTCAGGGCAGCCTCGTATATCGGCACAGTACCAAAAGGGACAGCTATCTTTCCCAACAATGTTTTTCTTATTTCCCTGACATTACCGGCAATGCTCAGGTCCATAATGGCATCTGCCCCGGCAGCTATGGCAGCCTCTGCCTTTTCTATCTCTTCATCAATCTCAATATGCTGGGGTGATGTCCCGATATTGGCATTGACCTTTGTCCGAAGCCCCTGCCCTATCCCTGAATATATGTTAATGTGATGGTTGATATTATGTGGGATAACCATCCTGCCATCAGCAACACCCTGTCGGATAAATTCAACATCCCGTCCCTCGATGCCAGCAACGCATCTTACCTCATCAGTGATTATACCATTTATTGCTTGTTCTAATTGAGTCATTTTTTTCTCCTTAATAAATATTTTTTCGACCTGAACAATTAGAATTTAGCTAACAACAATTTATCTTGCGAAGAAGTATAGAGAAAATCATCCAGAAGGTTTTAAACCCTTGGGAAGATGTACTTTTTGACAGGATTAACAAGATTTACAGGATTAAAACAATAATTTATCTTGTTAATCCTGTTATCCTGTCTAAATTCAGTCGAAAATCTCTGCATCCTTGTAGCAAATCA
>JASEHA010000305.1 GCA_030018795.1 bacterium | reverse complement strand
TGGGCAATTCTATGAGGATTGTGTGATTTGAATTTTGCTTTATCGAATATTCAGTGGTCCACTTTTTTATTGACATCCTTAATAATTAGTGATATACTTTTTGAAGAATTTTCAAGCTGTGCAGACAGAGATTCACTACGAGAGACACAGAGGGACAGACAATCTTGCCTTCAGTTGACCTCTTGAACCATATCCTACGACACATTAAACAGACACGACTAACGACAAGTTTATAGGCAGATTTATCATTCTACATCTGCTTCATGGAGGCACATATGAATTTAACCATAAAGCAACAAATAGAAACAAAGGTAAGGGATGCCATAAAGCAGGCAATGATTGAGGGGATATTCCCTGAGGATCTATTAATTCCAGAGGTTCAGGTAGAGTCTCCCAAAAATCCTGAGTTTGGCGATTTTGCTACGAATATATCCTTTCCATTAACCAAAATACTTAAAAAATCCCCTCATGATATTGCGGGGATATTGATAAAATATCTTGAGAAAGAAAAGATGATAAAAAAGGTAGAGGTTGCTGGAGCCGGGTTTATAAATTTCTGGATTGCTTCAGAAAGGCTTCATGAGATACTGAAAGAGATTGAGATAAATGGAGAAAGGTACGGCAGTTCTAATATTGGGCAGAGGAAAAAGACCATAGTTGAATTTTTGAGTGCAAATCCAACCGGACCCCTTCATGTTGGGCATGGCCGCGGGGCAGCCATAGGAGATATTATTGGCAATATCCTTGGTTTTTGCGGATATGATGTTACCAGAGAATATTATATCAATGATGTCGGTAATCAGATGGTAAAATTGGGTGCATCCTTACAGTCCAGATACCTTGATCTTCTGGGTGAAAGCCTGCCACTGCCAGAAGAAGGCTATCAGGGTGAATATATGATTGATATTGCCAAAAAACTCTATGAGTTAGAAGGGGATTCATGCCGAGATAAGGATGTCCTGTATTTTAAGAATTTTGCTATGAGTGAGATTTTAGAGGATATCAGACAGAGCCTTTTGTCTTTTGGTGTCCATTTTAATAGCTGGTTTGCAGAAAGCACATTGTATCAGGAAGAAATGATAAAAAAAGTTCTTGACAAATTGGAAAACATGGGTTATACTTATGAGGCTAATGGGGCATTATGGTTAAAAACTACTGCTTTTGGAGATGATAAAGACCGAGTTTTGATTCGGGAAAATCAAATTCCTACTTATTTCACAGGGGATATTGCTTATCATTGTAGCAAGTATGTTCGTGGATATGAACTATTGATTGATTTGTGGGGGGCAGATCATCATGGTTATATCAATCGATTAAAGGCTGCCTGTCTTGCATTAAATTATCCTAAAGAAAGTTTAGTTATCCTGCTTTATCAATTAGTCAGCCTCTCCAGGGGGAATCAACCTGTTTCCATGTCAACACGACAGGGTGAGTTTGTAACCTTAACCGAGGTTATCCAAGAGGTGGGAAAGGATGCAGCCAGGTTCTTTTTCTGTATGAGAAAATCAGATGCTCATCTTGACTTTGATTTAGAATTAGCCAGGTCTCAGTCACAAGAAAATCCCGTATATTATGTTCAATATGCTCATGCCCGAATATGCAGTATCCTGCGAAAAGCAAGAGAAGCAGGATTAGAGATAAAATCTTATGAAAAAATTGATGTGTCTGTTCTTAACCTGTCAGAAGAGTTGATGCTGCTTTCTAAGATGTCAACCCTTCAGGATGAGGTTTTAGGTTGTGCCAGAACGTTTGAACCTCATCGATTAACCATCTATCTTATGGAGATGGTATCTATCTTTCATAATTACTATAATCATCATCGTATCATTTCATCCGAGTCTGATATAACAGATGCCAGGCTCTTGCTGGTAAATGGATTGAGAATAGTTCTTAAAAATACACTTTCATTATTGGGAATAAGTGCACCAGAGGAGATGTAATCGTTTATAGAGAACGGTGTTCAATGGTGTATGCTCATACAGGTAGAAAAGTTTTGAATTTGGTGGTATTATTGTAGTGAGAGAAAGCGAAAAAAAAGAGAAAAAAGAGAGTGGAACTAAATTAGATGTTACTAAGTCAGACATTTTAGGTTTTTTTTATCGATATCCAATCCGAGCAATTCCTGTAATAGAAAAGAAAAAGATAATCGGTATCCTCTTAAAAGATACCCTGACCGCAAGAACAAGTACCCTATCTGAATTAAATGTCCCCATGAAAAAGGTAATTTCAGAGCATTTAATTCCTGTTGATACACAAAAGGATTATCATGCGTTACAAAATCTGCTTCAAAACTTCAAAAAGGTAGAGACAATTCCTGCTCTGGATCAACAGGGAAGGCTGTCAGCAACCCTAAGTAAATCAGACCTTATTTGCTTATGGGAAGACCTTCCAAGGATGTATGAATTAGAATGGAAAAGATTGTTTGATGGTTTTTTATATCCAGTAATTATCACAAATGAGAAGGGCTGCATTGAATATACCAACCATGCGTTTTCAGATATAGTTATTGTTGGCCGTGGCAGAAAGATACAGGGCAAACTGCTTACTGATGTGCTTCCATGTATCCCTCTGATGCAGGACACCCCTGTGGTTGGACAACCAGTGGTCATTGATGGGGAAAATTTTGTCTGTGATGTGATGCCCATGAGCCATGGCGCAAGTGGAGTGGTGTATTTGATCAGAGCAAGCAATACATAGGGTTCGCATTCAGCTTTCAACATGGATAATGCAAGCTCCTGCTTGCGTATTACTCGATGTTCAAGTTTTTACTGGTGACCAGGCGAAAAGGCGAAAAGGCGAAAAAAATGGGATTCGATGGGAAACTGATTGCAACGCCTTTCATGCCTCTTATTGTGTCCCACTCGATGCATTC
>JASEHA010000304.1 GCA_030018795.1 bacterium | reverse complement strand
AACAACGGCTAATCGGCTGCTTGAAAGCCTCCCTTCGCGAACTTGGGTTAAGCCAGGAGAAGAAGTTGATCTTAAAGTTGAGGTTACAAACAACACTGACAAATCTGCCAATAAAGCCATCTTAACCTTAATTGATCCAGATCGCAACATCATTGCTACTCAAACAATAACTGCTTTCATTCCACCCCACTCAACAGCTAAAATAACCTATCATCCACTTATCTCTATCCACTCAACACTGGGTATCTGGTGGATAGACTACGAATTACAAGATATCGCAGATAATACCATCCAGCCTCAGACCGAAGGCAGCCAATTTGCTATCTCTGAGCACCTTACTAATACACAGCTCTTATCGGATTTGATATTTTCCGTTACCACTCCAGATGGAATGCTGGTAGCAGGAAGTGATGTTACCTTTTCCATACAGATTACCAATAAGGGTAGTGAGACTCGAAATATCACTATTTGTTGGGATTGGACACATGATTTTCCTACAGCAGATGATTCGCCCAATCCATTGGGGATATTCTCAATATCAGCTGGCAAAACGATAGAAGTTCCTTGCACTAAAAGGAATGTGTATGGGAAACATGGCAATGTCTGGCAGCTCTGGATCAGATTTTATGAAGACAACTGGAGAGAATTAGCAAATCGTTCTGTGGGAGGAGAAGTAATTAGTCCATCGATTGAAATGAATATAAAAACAGATAGGAAGATATATATCAGAGGGGATAATGTTGATATTGAATTGAATCTTACAGATAAAGCTAATTGTGATTATTTTACAACTCTAAGAATATTCAATCCTGACAATGCAGTCATTTTCGCCACAACTACCACATTAACCCTTGATTCCAATGGCTTTGCTGCTACAAGTTTTGAGACATTGCTTTCTGATGACTCCATGCGAGGGAATTATATTGTAAAAGCAGAGGTATATGTGGCAGGCAAGTTGTCAAATATAGCTCAAACATCTTTCCAAATACCGTTTTCTCAAGCTGGGATTAGTTTAGATTCACCACCTGCGTTAATCCCTCACTCAACATCTACCATCTCGTTTAAAATAAATAATACAGGTTTAATCAGAGTGGAATCAGGTAGTTTAAGTGCATCTCTAAAGTCTCCGGATAACTCAGTTATCTGGATATCCGGGACATCTACCTTTGGGACTATTTCCATTGCTGGCTCTATTACCCAAAGTTTTAATCTGCCTCTGGGCAGCCTGTCTTTTGGTGTGTATCAATTGGAATATACCCTAAGTTATGACGGCAAACGTCTGTCAGGTAAACAGGGGATTGCTTGCAACCCATTGATAAATTGCCGGTTTGATAAAAGTTGTAAGGCAGGGAAATCGGTTACAGGGACATTAACGATTATAAATACTGGTCATGCAGAAATGATGGTGAAACCAGAAATTGCTATAAATGATTTTGGCTATAAGAATGTCCTGACTGAAAGTTCAATCTCAGCAGATTCTGCTATTGATATTTCTCTGAATATTCCTATTCCAGCAACAGCTACACATGGAATACACCATCTTATGGTAAGTATCGGTGAAGTAGATCCGATAATCAATGAATTTGATTTTGTTATCTCATCAGCAAGGTTAGAATTTAACCTGCCCAAGCGGACATACCAACAGGGTGAGGCAGGAACTATAACTATAAAGAATATAGGAGGTGTAGATGCTGCCTTTGATTATACATTAACCATCGTGTCTCCAACAGGAATATTGGTTTGCGACAGAAGGAACAATCTTATGCTTGGAGTTGATAGTATAATCGAACAAGGTTTTCAATTGCCTCATCAAACATTAGAGGGGACATATTCGTTAGACATAAATTGTGGTTATTTAGATATTAATTGGCCAGTAGAACTAGGTCGATTTAATCGAACAATCAATATATCAGGCATAAAGCCTGTATTGAATATTTCGACGACCAGGCAAAAATATACATCTAATGAGCATGTTTTTGGTTCAGTAACAATAACTCCACAAATACAGGATGGAACGCTGCGTCTAAAGGTATTTAAGGAAAATGAGGCATGGACTGTTTATACTGGTATTGGTAATGATATGAAAGCAATAGGTATGGATATGGATTATGTCTGGTATGGAGGCAGCGAAGGGGTTAGCCGGTATCAAAAAAGTACTGGCTCATGGACTACATTGACACCTTCTGATGGATTAGAAGGTTGGCAGGTAAATTCAATTGGAGTAGATGAGGATGCGGTTTGGTTTGGGCATGGTTATAATGAGGGCATAAGTAAATATGATAAACAGACGGGTAACTTTAAAAGATTTACTAATGAGAATACGAAGGTGTTGCCAACATGGAAAGAAAATGTTGTGATAGCAGTAGATGATAGGTATATCTGGTTTAATGGTAATTGCCGCTATGATAAATCAAATAATATTTGGGGGACATGGACACCACCTGCCGGAGAATTGGTTTTGGAAAAAGATTATGCCTGGTATAAAGGAGTACCTGTCTGCAAATATAATACAGAGACACAAACATCAGGTTTTTATTTCAAACGATCGTTTTTTTGATACAGAAGCAAGGGCAACATTTACCTTAAGGTTCATAGAAAACCAGCAAATACTTAAATCACCTGCTCGGTTAGATGATAGCACAATTACTCAATTGCCGAATTGGTGTTTAGAGATACCGGGGATAGAGATAGATCAGGAGGATATTTGCCAGAGTAAGAGCTTTAAGAAAGCTAACAGTCCAATTCAAGCAAAGCCAATGACTGCCTTCTTTACTCAAGATACTATAATTATGAATTTTTATCTTCCTGGATCATTCCGGCAGGTTAGCGGAAAGCTTATTTATAAGCTTATTCCAGGTGATTATGAGCTAAAATAT
>JASEHA010000303.1 GCA_030018795.1 bacterium | reverse complement strand
CACCAGTACCAATACCCCAGGAAATCGTCTCTGTTCCAAACCTTATCCTGTAGATGCTTGAGATATCATCACTCCATGTAAATGCAGCCGTAATACTTGTTGTTGCCACATAAATATCGCCATTGTTGATAACAACGCTGCCTGTTGGTACCACACGATCAAGAATTATGGAATCTGTGTATATCTTCGTATTGCCAGCAGCATCCATTACTTCCATATACACAGTCTTTGTGCCATCATTAATCGGCAGATTCAGCCCATACTCCATGGGCCAGCCCTGAGTCCTGGATGTTTGGGATGCAGGCTTTGTGTCCCATGCAGACCAATGAACAAGGTCATTGGACAACCTCAACCCTATTGTATCATTCAGCATAAATACCATATCAAGGCTTACATCTGTAGCTGTAGCATAGGTATTTGTACCATTAATGGTTATTGTCCCTTCAGGCTGCACCATATCAAAGACAATATGATCACTAATAGTACCAGTAGTAATATTATCTGCATAATCCTTGAGTTGATAATATACCCAAACATCGTTGCCAAGCAGATAAGGTGTGCCTGGCAATGGTATTTCCCATGCCTTTGTTGTTACCAGTGCTTCCCATATCTCTGTATCAAACACACCATCATTGGAATACCTTACCTCCTTAACCATGGATGCAGGAACAGCATCACTCCACAAAAGGTCAAGACTGACAGTATTAGTTGTTGTATAACTGGCATTGTTGTTGATAGTGATTGTCCCCACTGGCTTAAATGTATCAAGGAATATAGTGTCAGAATAGGTGCCAGAGATATTACCAGCCTTATCCTGAATCTGATAATATATGGTCCTTGTACCATTATAGAGATTAGAGAGTGTTACAGTCGTTGTTGCCAGAGGTATTGTCCATTGCCCATCTGCCCACGGCAAGATATCTTCTCTCCATCTTATCTTCGAAACACCGGATGGCACATCATAATACTCAAACTCAAGCAAGAATGGAGAAGAATTGGCATACTCAGCCCCTCTATTGATAAGGATTGAACCAAACGGTAACTGAGTATCAAGAATAATGGTATCACTGCACTGAGCAGTCATACTGGCTGAATTCCGTAGTTGAGCATAGACAATCTTCTGCCCATCACCAGGTATAAGCTGCCATGTTCTTGTGGCACCAGCTACTGCAGATATCCAATCTGTCCAGTTAACCCCATCATTGCTGTATCTATAATCACTAACATTTGATGCATCAACCAGCTTAAGGGTAACTGTCCCAGCTGTGGTATATGTATCCCCTGGATATGTATCCCCATTAATAGAGATAGTGCCCCGTGGTGCATCATCATTCAGGGTAATGGTTCCAGTAATCATCCTGATATTCCCTGCCCCATCCATCAACTGACACTGAACAACCTTTTGCGTTGTATCTGTCCCAGTGGTCAATACCCATGGCTTTGTTGCCAATGGTTCCTCCCACTGCTGCCATGCTGCTTCGTCTTCATTCTTAAACCTTATCTGTTTTACCCCTGAATAGTTATCACTCCACTCAAGTTTCAATATCACCTCACGGTCAGCTGTATGAGAGGCACCATTGTCAATCGTAAGTGTTCCCATTGGTCCCTCTGAGTAGTCATAGACAATAGTGTCAGAGAATGTAGCCGAAATATTGTTAGCATTATCCATTATTTGATAATAGATAGTACGCGTCCCTTGATCAGCAATCCCAGCATAAATCATAGTAAATGGCATAGCTGTAGTTGTTGCTGTCCATGCCGTCCAAACACTATTTTTATCCTCTCTTACTCGAATCTGAGAAACCCCTGAGAGCAGATCCTGATAGGTAAAGCCAAGATTAATGTTTGAGCTATTTGTATAGACATCACCATTATTTATCACTATCGTCCCAAACCCTGCTTGAGTATCAAGGATAATCCAATCAGCAGTTTCCCATGTATTACCCATGACATCTTCAATCTTCAGGTAGACGGTCTTCTGTCCATCGCCTGGTGTCAGCTGCCAATTGTTCCATGAGTATGGAATACCACTCGTACCAACCCAGTTCACGCCATCATTGCTGCAATAGATACGAGCTACATCTGGCGGCGAAACATAAGCAAAGGACAGATCCACTGCAGCACTTGAGGCATATGCAGTATTATTCATAATAGTAATTGTGCCATGTGGCCCTGAATTATCCACATATGTTACCGCTGTCGTTGCATAAGAATTGCCAATCTCATCAATGGATGTAGCCACAATTTTATAGTTTCCATCCAGCAACCCAAGCGTATTCCATGAGATGTTAAACGGTGAGATTGTGTCTACACCAATGGTGTATGTGCCTGTAGATGTCCCATACTCAAATACAATCCGCTCAATATCTGCCACAGTATTCACACATGAGATGGTTGCCATCCTTGTTACCCTGCTGGCAATAGAGATGCTGAATGTCCCTGCAGTATTATCCAGCTCAATATTTGTATTTGTAACGCTTCCAAGCAATGTCCCGCCAGTGCCATAGGATTCAGCCTTAACCATCCAGATTCCATCCTCAAATAATGTAGTCACCCATTCTGCTGTCCAGCCGTCTTGAGGTATAGTATCTAAAATATAACCTGCTCCATTAATTGTTGGGTTATACCATGTTGTCCCATCAGTCCCAACCATCATCCGCACCTCATAGGTTGATGCCGGTGCTTCAACCTTGATGGTTTGTGTGCCACGAATGTGTGCACCTGCTGCCGGCTCAAGAATGACTACCCCTGCCTTAGTGTTATTTACCTCTATTGTCCGTATTGTCGAGTATCCAGTATTACCAACAATATCCATCACCTGTATCTGCAGGGTATGAGCACCATCTGGCAGTGATGTGGTATCCCATGTGTATGGGCTGGTAGCCATAGTCCATGTCCC
>JASEHA010000302.1 GCA_030018795.1 bacterium | reverse complement strand
AATCAGCCTTAATATTTTTAAACATTTTTAACCCTCTATCTGTTTCAGAAATTTCTTCTCTCCCTCAATAAAATACCGATACCACATTTCAAATACCAATAGTTCCCATATCCGTATAGTATGATCTGCTGCTTTGTTCTGATGCTCCTTCCATATCTGATCAATATAATTAAAATTAAAATAACCCCTTTGCCGTGTCTTTGAATCAAAAAGAATTTCTTGGGCAAACCCCTTTAATTCTCCTCTGAGCCATTCAACAATCGGTGGCTCAAACCCTTGTTTTTTCTTCTCTATAACATCCATGGGAACAAGATTTGAAATGGCTTTCTTAAGGATATATTTTGTATTCCTGCCTGTAGTTCCCTTGATCTTAAATCTCGATGGTATCCTTCCGACAAAATCCATCAATTCCTTATCAAGAAACGGCTTAACCGTCTCTAATCCCACAGCCATACTTGACCTGTCTACCTTTGTCATCAGGTTATCCATCAAAAACATCTTTACATCTACATAAAAGATTTTATCTAAGGGATCTATGGCTGTAGTTTTCTTAAAAAACCCTTCGCAAACCTCTAAAGCACAAGCCATGTCCTGACTTTTACGAAGATTGTTTATATACAGCTCATGCTTAACATCCTCTGTAAAATATGCCCCTCTTATCCCAAACTCTTTTTCCAAAGGATATGACTCCATCTTTATCAGCCTTTTTATCCTATCCAGCTTACTTTTATCCACTATATCCAATGGGAAATTACGAGTAAGTGCAGCTATTATCGTTGTCCTTAAAAAATCTGGAATAGGCAGTTGTTTTCTTCTTATCTGTTCTTTCAAATGATGCCCGCTCCCCCCAAGGAGCTGATCCGGGGCATCCCCTGTAAAGACAGCTTTAACATGTTCCCTTGTTGCCTTTGAGCCATAGTACGTAGGGATAGCAGATGCATCAGCAAACGGTTCATCATAATGACATACAAAATCAGGCAGCATGGATAATGCCATATCTGTGGTTACCTCTACTTCATGGTGTTCTGTGCCAAAATGTTCGGCAACAATTCGAGCATAAGGAAATTCACTAAATGCCTCTTCCTTAAACCCTACGACAAAGGTCTTGATCGGACGGTCAAGCAGGGTACTCAGCATACCTACAATGGCACTTGAATCTGTTCCCCCGCTTAAAAAAGCACCAAAGGAAATATCTTTAACCCGTTCTAATCTGGTTTGCACAGATTTCTTTATTAATCCATACAAATGCTCTGCACAATAGGATTCAGACGTTTCTGGACTGCTATACCTAAAATCCCAATATTCTGACACAAAAGCCTTCCCTTTAGAACAAACAAGGAAATGCCCTGGTTCTAACTTCTTTACCCCCTTTAGAATGCAGTAATGGGCAGGAACATAGCTATAGGTCAGGAATACATCCAAAGCCTCCATTGAAACCTCTGGAACTATTCCATCACACTCCAATATTGACTTAAGCTCTGAACCAAAGACAATCCTTTTATCATCTAAAAGATAATAAAGCGGTTTTTGCCCGGCATGATCCCTTGCCAATAAAAGCTTTTTTTGCTTATTATCCCACAAAGCAAAGGCAAAGCTGCCCTCCAGATTAACCACACAATCTTCACCAAATTCTTCATAAAGATGCGTAATAATCTCAGCAGAGCTATTTGTTAAAACACTATGCTCTTTTTTAACCACCAATTCTTTTACATCAACATAATTCCAGATATCTCCATCAATGACCACACAAATAGATTTATCCTCGTTATAAACAGGCTGTTGAACGCTATCTGACAGATAAAGGCAATTCACTCCAAAACCAAGATTATCATTCATGTATATTCCTTCATAATCAGGACCTCGATGCTTCATTACAGAAGACATCCTTTTAATAATAGGCTCAGCCACCCTTTTCTCGCTATCAAAATTAAGTATACCTGTTATTGACCCCATCTTAATTACCCCCTTCTAAACATATCATAAATTCCGCTTATCTCCATAAGAAAAAGCGTGTTAGATGCTCTACCAAACGGATTAATACACGCATCCTCTCCTATATCCCTTCGTTTCAAGGCAAAAAGGTCGCATCCTGGAACATTATCCCCTACAATCGTGGAACATGCCCCATGAAATCCAGTTTTCTGAGCAATATCCCTACACTCCTCATCAAACCGACCATCAGGATAGGCAAGGGATAAAACCTGTTCATCGATATTTTGTTCAATAATCTCCTTTGATCCCTTGATTTCTGCCTCTTTTTCTGATAGCATTAATGTTGTAAGAAACCTGTGCGACTTAGTATGTCCACCAAAGGATATTCTGCTGGCTACCATCTCTCTTACCTGTCCCCAGCCAAGCATCAAAGCATTTAGCTCTACAAAAGACCCAATATCTTCCTTTAATCGAGCAATTATTGCATTTCTGGTATCCCCATCCATCTCCTTTAATGTTGAGATAATTTCGTTTATTATCATTGCCTTATTATCGGAAATTCCTGCACCTTTCAATCCTTGAAATAGTTCTGTTTGTAAAAACACATCCCATTTCTTTTCCAGAAGCAACCCAACCTCATCTGCCCATAACAACCTGTTACTATCAATATAGTCTGTTGTCAAGAATATGGTAGCCAGTAGCCCATATTCCTTTAGAACAGGAAAAGCATTTTCATAATTATCTGCATATCCATCATCAAAGGTAATAACAAGGTAATCATTCCCTAATAGTTTCTTTTTTCGAAGCAAGCTGATTGCATCATCAAGAGAGATTACCTTATATCTCTTTTGCAGCAGTTCCATCTGCTTCCTGAATGTAGAAACAGAAACCGCAACCGCAGGGCGATAATAATCCTTTATTTGTTTATCATCAAGCACCCTGTGATAGCATAAAATCGTAACCCTGCCTTTTTTCATCCTTTTTCTTAAAAATTCAACCAACC
>JASEHA010000301.1 GCA_030018795.1 bacterium | reverse complement strand
ATAATCTGCATGACCTGGACAGTCTATATGGGCATAGTGCCTGTTAACTGTTTGGTATTCAACATGGGCAATGGCTATGGTTATTCCCCTTTCCTTCTCCTCTGGTGCATTATCTATTGAATCAAAGGGTCTGAAGTCTGCCATTCCCCCTTGAGATAAAACCTTAGTTATAACTGAGGTTAAGGTCGTCTTCCCATGGTCAATATGGCCTATTGTTCCCACATTAAGATGTGGCTTTGTCCTCTCAAATTTTTGTCTTGCCATTTTGGCACCTCCTTATTTTATCAATTCTTGTTGGATATTCTTAGGAATCTCCGCATAATTGGAAAACTCCATCGTATAATTTCCCCTTCCCTGGGTCATTGAACGCAAGGTTGTAGCATAGCCAAACATCTCTCCCAAAGGAACATGGCCCTTTATAACCCTTGCCCCACCCCTTGACTGCATATCTAAGATATGTGCCCTCTTTGAGGTTATATCTCCAATTACATCTCCAAGATGCTCCTCAGGCGTGGTTATCTCTATCTTCATTATCGGCTCAAGGAGTGTTGGGTTAGCCTTCTTCATTCCATCGCGAAAAGCAATAACAGCCGCATTCTTAAAGGCAATTTCAGATGAATCAACTTCATGAAATGAGCCATCAAACAAAGTTACCTTAACATCAACTACAGGAAATCCTCCCAAAACCCCAGATGTTACAGCCTCATTTATGCCCTTTTTGATCCCAGGAATATACTCCTTTGGAATTGCCCCACTCTTTATCTTATCAATAAACTCAAGGCCAGTGCCTGGCTCTGCGGGTTCCAAACGAATCTCTACATGTCCATACTGACCCCTTCCTCCAGTCTGACGAACATACTTTCCTTCAGCTTCAACAGAGCTTTTTATCGTCTCTTTATAAGCAACCTGCGGTTTGCTGGTATGCACCTCAGTTCCAAACTCCCTGACCATTCTATCAATCAAGATTTCAAGATGCAATTCACCCATTCCAGAGATAAGGGTTTGACCTGTATCCACATCAACCCTCATCTTAAAACTTGGATCCTCATGAGAGAGTTTTTTCAAGGCATTGGGCAGTTTTTCCTCATCCTTCACAGTCTTTGGCTCAATAGCAACAAAGATAACCGGCTCTGGAATGTGCATAGATTCAAGGGTGATGGGGTAAGCTGGGTCGCAGAGGGTATCCCCGGTCAGAATATTTTTTAAGCCAATAACAGCACCTATCTCACCTGCATTAAGCCTCTTTATCTCCTCTCTCTTATTGGCATGCATTCGTAAGAGCCTACCTATCTTCTCTCTCTCTTTCTTATTCACATTATAAACAGAAGAACCCGCGTCTAAATGACCTGAATAGACCCTGATGTAGCACAAGTTTCCTGCATACGGGTCTGTAGCTATCTTAAAGGCAAGTGCGGACATAGGCTCATCATCTGAAGCCAGCCTTTCTTCGTAATTTTCATTCTCTGGATTTATGCCAACGATAGATGGAATGTCGCAAGGTGAAGGAAGGAAGTCAACTACAGCATCAAGGAGAGGCTGGACACCCTTATTTTTGAAAGATGCACCATAGAGCATTGGGTAGGCCTTACAAGATATAGCCAATTTTCTAATGGCTGTCTTTATCTCCTCTGGGCTAATCTCTTCTTCAGCTAAGTATTTCTCCATTATAAGCTCATCGTACTCAGCTAATTTTTCTAAAAGAAGATGACGAGACATCTCTACTTCTTTTTTGAGGGCTTCTGGGATCGACATCTCTTCCATAGTAGTGCCCTCTTCTCCCCAGGAGAATAATCTCATATGAATAAGGTCAATAACACCCTTAAAGTTCTCTTCTATCCCAAGAGGTATCTGAATCGGAAGCACATCAGTATCCAACATCTCCTTGAGCATCTTCTTTACCCGAACAATATCTGCACCGGGTCTATCCATCTTATTCACATAGATAATCCTTGGGATATGGTATCTATCTGCCTGACGCCAGACTGTCTCAGACTGCGGTTGAACACCACCAACAGCACAAAAGACAGCTACAGCCCCATCAAGCACCCGAAGAGACCTTTCTACCTCAATAGTAAAATCAACATGTCCTGGGGTATCAATAATATTTATCTGGCAGTCTCTCCACTCGCTGGTTGTAGCCGCAGAGGTAATAGTTATCCCTCTCTCCTGCTCCTGCTCCATCCAGTCCATAGTAGTATTGCCATCATCTACCTCTCCAATTCTATGAATCTTTCCAGTGAGAAAGAGGATTCTCTCTGTGGTTGTAGTTTTTCCGGCATCAATATGAGCCATAATACCAATATTTCTTATTTTACTTATTGCAGTCCTTGTTTCCATCTCTTTAATTAAAACACTCATTGCTCTTTTATAGCCCACAAGCAATTGGTATATCAGCAAAGATTTAAGTTGATTGCTGATTATTATACAAGGATTTTACCCCTTTGGCAAGAAGTATTTAAGATTTACTCTGAAAAATTTAAAAGTCAATTTCTTTGTTCTGGCAGTAAGAACTGATTTCCCAATTATCTTTTTATAATTCTTGTAACCTCATCTCTGTATGTCTTGTGAAAGCAACTGTGCCCAATCCATTACCTTTAACCGATAACGAGATTCCCGTAATTCCTTTTAGAATAATAGTATGTGTTTAGCTATCCACAGAGGTGTATCTAAATTAAACATTAAAGTTCTTTGACAAAAATGCCGATATAAATAATGGAATGGTTGAAATCATTGAGTCTTCAAGAAAAGATAGGGCAACTTGTCCAAATTGCAAAAGGCTTGAAAATGCCATTATAAGACTGAGTGCAAGACTTGAGCAGCAAGAGAAGGTGATTAAAGAACAAGAGAAGACTATCAAGCAGTTAGAAAGAGGGCTTGCTAAGTATGAAAATGCTCATACTCCTCTTTCTTGTTGAAGGAGTTTAAAGAAACCAAA
>JASEHA010000300.1 GCA_030018795.1 bacterium | reverse complement strand
TATTTGATGAAAAAAGGATTGCGACCGACTGGTGCACTGGTGACTGGTGCTCTGGTAATATTACCTTATTTATCCATTTATATAATCACAAATTGTGACGGTGATGAGTATAACTAACTGCTAACTGCTACTCAATCTCCCACGCAATTCTGCCATTTGCAATAGTCATCACAGCCCTGCCCTTCAGCTTCCACCCATGAAACGGGCAATTCCTTGCCTTTGAGGCAAAGGTATTAACATCAACCACCCATTCCATTTCAGGGTCAATAATGATTATATCTGCTCTTGATTCAGGCACAATGCCAGATGTTTCAAGTCCAAGAATTCTGGCTGGATTTACGGTCATTTTTGATAGGGCATCAGACAGGGTAAGCATGCCATTATCCACCAATTCTGTCAGAACCAATCCAGGTGATGTCTCCAATCCAATGATACCAAATGGTGCCCGGCCATATTCCTGCTCTTTTTCCGTTCTGGTATGCGGGGCATGGTCAGTGGCAATCACATCTATGGTTCCATCAGACAATCCCTGTCTTATTGCCTCAACATCCTCTTTATCCCGCAGGGGTGGGTTCATCTTTGTATTGGTATCAAATTCATGTTTCGCCTCTTTCGCCTCTTTCGCATCGCAAGTCAATGAAATTCCAGCAACAGCCCCATCGGTTAAGGTAAAATGATGCGGTGTTACCTCACAGGTAACATTTGCACTCCTCTTTTTCGCCTGTCTCACCAATTCTACGGATTTTTTGGTACTTACATGGGCAATATGAAGCCTTGCACCTGCTGCCTCAGCTAAGAGGATATCACGAGCCACCACAACCTCTTCTGCGGCAGATGGGATACCTGGTAATCCAAGGATGGTTGAATAATATCCCTCATGCATACACCCACCAGCAGAAAGGGCAGCGTCTTCACAATGAGAGATGATTGGTATATTGAACTGCCTGATATATTCAAATGCCCGTTTCATTAAGACCGCATTTTGTATTGACCGTCCGTCATCTGAAACAGCTACTGCCCCAGCCTTAATCATTTGACCTATCTCAGCTAACTCCTCACCCTTTAGTTCCTTACTAATAGCACCAACTGGCAGAACCCTGACCACACCATCCTGTTTAGACTTAGCCAGAATAAACTCTATCATGCTTTTGTTGTCAATGACTGGCTGGGTATTAGGCATACAGGCAATGGTAGTAAATCCACCAGCTGCGGCAGCTCTGGTACCAGTAGTTATGGTTTCCTTCTCTTCCTGTCCAGGCTCTCTCAGATGAACATGCATATCAATCAGTCCGGGGACGACTAATTTACCAGCAGCATCAACTATCCTTGACACGCTTTCATTGTTCTCAATCCCTGTGCCAACACTCACAATCTTTCCATCATTGATCAAGATGTCAGCAATTTTTTCTTGATTATTATACGGATCAATTATTCGGCCATTACGAATCAATAAGTCCATATATTTCCTCCTGCGAAGTAAGCTGTCAGATGTCAGATGTTAGCTTTTAGCTCATTCTTCACCTGATTACTAAAAGCTAACTGCTTCTCTAAGTATACCTTATCAAAAAATCATCAAATTCCCCATTCCATATCTCTTCATGAACAGCAATATCCTTAACAACTGCCCCACAAGGGCCAACAAGGCAGAATTGAACAGCCTTATCCACCTTATCCTCATCACCAGCAAAGACTGCCTCAACCCTGCCATCAGGCAGATTTTTTACCCAGCCGTCAAGTCCGAGCATTCGAGCCTGCTCATTAGTTCTTGCCCGAAAGAAAACGCCCTGGACCAATCCTGAGATATACACATGAACCATCTTTTTGTTCATTTTTGTCACCTATTTGATTGGAGGAGATATAAAAGCTTGTTCATCACGTTCCATTTTTTTAGTCTTCCATGCTTGCAGACTTTTGATACGCCATGCTGTATAAAAACTCGATTTCTCAAGGCTTATCATGCAATATAAAGTAGTAGGCAAGCTTTTGCCGTCCTTATTTCCCTAACTTTTCTCTCCATATTGTTCCATTTAACATAACATGATCCCACTCATTTGATATGGGCTTTCCTTCATAGTAAAACTCCACACCATCTATCCAGTTTCCTTTGTAATCCTCTTGTAGAAATGTCTTGGTCAACGTTAATGTTGTAAATCCTCCACCTGCTGAGCCTTGAAAATAACCATGACGCCATGAGTATGCCTCTTGAAAATCTAATTCGTTTAATTCAATAATGACAATTTTTTTATTATTGCGACTTTCTATCCTTAAAACATTAATGGGATGGTATTGAAATTCAAATCTTGATAACTTGTTTGCAAGAAATTTAAGTTTTTCCAATAAAGAAAGATTCTTAGGAACTGCTACATAAAAATTTATTTCTTCATGCTCACACTCTTTATCGGCACCATAGACCTTGAAGAAATCTTCTTTTAAATTTGGTTTTTGCCATAGAAAAACTCCAGTACTGATAACTAAGGCGATAATGAATACAGCCGCAACACGTACCCAAATATTTTCGAATCTTTTGATTGTTTTGTTCATTTGTTGGTCCATATATTTTTGCCTTTTCCTTCATTCACCAAAACGTGTAGTCAATCACAAACACACTGTTGAACTAAGCCGCATAGCGGCAGTATTAACAGCCTCAGCATACCACCTTTTTATAGATTAAGTTTATCATACAGGCTATTGGATGTCAAGATGAAAATGAGTCTTTTGAGAAGATTTTAGTAGTCACATATGCAATCTTTTTGGTATAATGTAAGTCAATCAAGCATCATTACTTTTGATGCAAATATCAATTTTACTCGATGTTTCCAAGTTTTTACTGGTGACCAAGCAAGGAGGCGAGAAGGATAGGAAGGGCAACAGGACACCAGAACACCAGTTAACTGGTGACTGGTGCACTGGACTGATTGCAACGTCTTTCATGTCTCTTATTGTGT
>JASEHA010000002.1 GCA_030018795.1 bacterium | reverse complement strand
CCTGCAACGGTAATGGTTGTTGTGCCATAGCTTTGAGTATCAACTATCCACACTGCAGTAAATGATCCGTATGTACCTGCTATCGCTGTCTGAATAGCAGCATTTGTGCCAAAGCTGACAGTTATACTATCACCTGCGGCATAGCCTGTACCACTGATGGTTACCACTGTCCCAACCGTGCCTTCTGCTGGCAGCACGCTGACAACCTGCGGCTCGATGTAGAATGTATTGCCTGCAACAACACTGGCACCCGTTGCAGTAATGGTTGTTGTCCCATACGCTTGAGTATCAACTGTCCATGTTGTGCTGAACCAGCCGCGTGTATCTGCTGCTGCTGTCTGAATATTGGCATTTGTGCCAAAGCCAACGGTTATACTGTCGTTTGCGGCATAACCCGTACCATTGACAGTAACGATTGTGCCAACCGTGCCAGATGTCGGCAGCACTCTGTATACCTCTGGCAGAATAACAAACCTGTTGTACGCTGTGGCGATACCTGCAACGGTAATGGTTGTTGTGCCATAGCTTTGAGTATCAACTGTCCACACAGCCGTGAATGACCCATACACACCTGCCATTGCCGTCTGAATGCTGGCATTGGTGCCAAAGCCAACGGTTATAATGTCTCCTGCCGCATAGCCTGTACCGCTGACAGTAACTATCGTGCCAACCGTGCCAGATATTGGCAGTACGCTGTATACCTCTGGCAGGATATAGAACCTGTTGTACGCTGTGGCTATTCCTGCAGCCGTGATGGTTGTTGTGCCATAACTTTGAGTATCAACTGTCCACACTACTGTGAATGACCCATGGACACTTGCCACTGCCGTTTGAATGCTGGCATTGGTGCCAAAGCCAATGGTGATATTGTCGCCTGCTGCATAGCCTGTGCCCTGTATGGTTACCAGTGTGCCAACCGTACCAAGTGTTGGTACCACGCTGTATACCTCTGGCAAGATGTAGAACACATTGCTTGCCACACTCACACCACTGGCACTAATCGTTGTAGTCCCATACATCTGCACATCAACCGTAAATGCCACTGTCCATGACCCATGAACACTTGCTGTTGCCTGCTGAATATTGGCATTTGTGCCAAAGGCTACGGTTATCCTGTCGCTTACTGCATAACCTGTACCACGAATGGTTACCATTGTACCAACTGTGCCAGATGTTGGTAATACGCTGTATACCTCTGGCAAAACATAGAACCTGTTGTATGCTACAGCTATGCCTGTAGCAGTAATGGTCGTTGTCCCATACTTTTGCGTATCAATCGTAAACGCTGTAGAGAACCATCCGTAAATATCAGCTGTTGCCTGCTGAATATTAGCTTTTGTGCCAAAGCCAACGGTTATAATGTCTCCTGCCGCATAACCTGTGCCACTGACAGTAACTATTGTGCCAACCGTGCCAAATGTCGGCAGCACACTGTATACCTGCGGCAAGATGAAGAATACGTTGCTTGCCACACCCACACCGCTGGCAACAATCGTTGTTGTCCCATAACCTTGTGTATCCACTGTCCATATTGTGCTGAAATAACCTCGTGTATCTGCAACTGTACTTGTAATCCCCAGTGTTGTCCCAAAGGCTATGGTTATATCATCCATAACATCATAACCAGTACCACGTATCTCAACTACTGTGCCAACACTGCCCTTTGACGGTGATACTAAATACAGTTCAGGAATAATAGAGAATGTCTCCTCTGCATAGCCTTTAGCCAGAGCAGAGACAACCTTTTGTCCAAAGCCTTGAGTATCCACCACAAATGTCCCGCTAAAGGCACCTGCTGGGTCACTCATTATCGTGGTTATAGTTGTTACATTACCAAAGCCAATCCTTACCAGGCTGTTTGCCTTGAACCCATCACCCTGAATGCTTACAATTGTACCTACAGTACCAATAGTTGGACTGATATTGATTGTTGCTACAATATTGAACACATTTGAAGCCTGACCAAATGTACCCTTGACAGTAATCGTTGTTGTGCCAAGTGCTTGAGTATCCACCGCAAAGGTTGTCTCAAGCGAGCCATTAGCCCCTGCTGCATCCATCTTGATGTTTGGATTGTTGCCAAACATCACTGTCAGGGTATCTAAGGACATATACCCTGTACCCTTTATGGTAACAATTGTACCCACAGAGCCTGAGGTCGGTCTGACTGAGTATATTGCCGGTTCAACAAAGAAGCTATTTACAGCTGTATCAATACCTGTAGCACGAATAGTTGTCAGACCATAGACTTGAGTATCCACAGTAAAGGTTGTCTTGAACCAGCCCTTAACATCCGCAAGTTTGGTTTGAATACTTGCTGTTGTCCCAAAGCTGATATTTACATTATCATTTTGCTTATAGCCTGTCCCACGAATCTCAACCATACTCCCTACTGTACCGATTGTAGGACTTACCAGATAAACATCCGGGATAATAAAGAATGTATTCTTAGCACTTGCAGCTGTAATCGTTGTTGTCCCAAACACTTGAATATCAACAGTAAACACTGCCTCAAAGTATCCCTTCTCATCACTTGCTGCCTGTTGAATACTGATATTTGTTCCAAACATGACAGTAATACTATTACTTGCTGCATAGCCTGTACCAGTAATAGAAACAACTGTTCCTACTGTACCCTTGTTTGGCATTACAGAGGCAATATCCTGCTTGATAAAGAAGGTATTTTCTGCACTCATTATGCCCTTAGCTGTGATGGTTGTCTTGCCAAACACTTGAGTATCTACTTCAAAGGAGGTAGCAAAGTATCCCTTTTCATCTGTAATGGTTGTCTTGATAGCCTTATTGTTGCCAAAGTCAATGGTAATCCCTTCACCCTGAGCATACCCACGACCATAAATATCAATCATCATTCCAACCGTACCAGTTGTTGGACTTACTAAATACAGGGATGGACGAATACCAAATACTCCATATGCTGCCTCAGAAAGGCTGCCTGTTGCCTTGATGGTTGTTGTCCCAAGCGATTGTGTATCTACAGTAAATGTTGTCTTAAAGTATCCGCTTATATCAGCTGTTGTCTGCTTTATTGCTGCTGTTGTCCCAAAGTCAATGCTCACCGCATCCATCTTATTATAACCAACACCAACTATTTCAACCACAGTACCAACCGTACCTGTTACTGGGTTTACAGAATATATCATTGGTTTGATAAAGAATACATTCCTTGCCTCAGCAGATCCAGCACCTGTTGCCCGAATCGTTGTTGTCCCATAGCTTTGCGTATTTACTGTAAACCTTGCCTCAAAGCAGCCAATATTATCACTATTCACCACAGGTAATGTAGTTGCACCAAACCTGACCGTTACTGCCTCTGTATCATCATAACCATTACCATTAATCGTGACCACTGTTCCGACCGTACCAAAGGATGGTGTTACCATATACAGAGTTGGCATGATAAAGAAGCTGGTTTGAGCTGTCGTAGAATTAACTGCCTTTACCACTACCTGACCATAGGCCTGTGTATTAATGGTAAAGTACCCGGTAAATACACCACGATTGTCTGTATTCAGGGTAACAACAGCAGGTGTTGTGCCAAAATCAATATTCACTGGCTCATTTACATCAAACCCTGTCCCTTCAACATAAACATTGGTACCCACTGTACCAGAAGTCGGTGTAACCATGATCCCACCAACAATCATAAATGTATTTATGGCTGATGATGAGGATGCACCACTTGCCGTAATGGTTGTTGTCCCATACCCTTGTGTATCTACTGTAAATGAGGCTGTAAAGTAACCATTGCCATTTGCTATAGCTGTCTGAATACGGCCATTATTGCCAAAATCTATCGTGATAGAATCTGTTGCCGCATAGCCTGAACCCTTTACCTCAACCACTGTACCCACAGAGCCTGAAACTGGTGTTACTGAGTATATGGCTGGAATAATAGTAAATGTATCTTCAACTACCGTAGATAAACTCCCTGTTAATCTAACAACCTTTTGACCATATGGCTGAACATTTACCGTAAAGCTCGTATTTACACAACCAAGATTATCGGCTATTGTTGTCTTAATACTAACAGCATTCCCAAAGTCAATCCTGATTGTTTCTGTAGCCGCATACCCTGCACCCTTTATTTCAACAGTAGCTCCAACCGTACCCTTAGTTGGTGTTATAGCATAGATATTTGGCATGATACGGAATGTATTGGTAGCACTCCCGGCAATTACTCCGGTAAGCTTCACCGTGGTAGTTCCATAAACCTGAGTATTTACATTAAACACGGTCTCAACATAACCCCTTGTATCAGCTGTTATGTTCTGGAAAAACATATTTGTCCCAAACCTGACTGCAACAGCCTCACCAGATGCATACCCTGATCCCTTGACCTCAACCATCCTTCCAATTGTTCCTGCATTTGGACTGACAGAATAGAGGTTTGGATAGATAAAGAATGTCCCGGCACAAAGAGTAGAATTTACGCCAACCGCAATAATCGTGGTTGTTCCAAAGGCTTGAGTATCTGTTGTAAAATGAATAACAAAGATACCATTAGCATTAGCATCACCTTCTGCCAATGCACCGCTTGCACCAAATCCAATGATAATATCATCATTAACACCATACCCAATCCCCTTTACCTCAACCACTGTTCCAACTGTACCTGACTTTGGAAGGATAGAGTAGATAGATGGCATAATGGTAAAGGCATTATTAGCTGAAGCAGACCTTGTACCAGCAGCTATAATGGTTGTTGTCCCATAGGGTTGCGTATTCACACCAAATGTAACACTAAATGCACCATTACCAGAGGCAACGCCTGTAATTATGTTCTGTGTGCTGCCAAATGTTACATTCACAGTATCAATGGCATCATAGCCTGTACCACGTATCTCAACCACGGTTCCAATCGGTCCCTTATTTGGTGATACAAGGTAAAGATCAGGATTAACAAAGAATGTATTCAAGGCTGCATCTGATGCTGCACCTGTTGCCCTGATATATGTTGAGCCATACTTCTGGGTATCAACCGTAAAGGTTGTCTCAAAGTATCCGCTCACTGAAGCCATTGTTGTCCCAATCACTATGGTATTGCCAAAGGCTATGGTCACCAGATCAGATGCTGCATAACCTGTACCCGCAATCCTGACCACTGTCCCCACTGAGCCTATTGTTGGTATTACCAGATGGAAGTTTGGCTTGACAAAGATATAGCCTTCAGCATAGCTCTTACCTGTAGCTGAAATGGTTGTTGTCCCATAAACCTGTCCATCCATAGCAAACATTGTACTAAAGGTACCACGATTGCTACTGACTACTGTAGCCACATGACTTGTTGTCCCAAAACTGACACTAATGACATCCTCTCCGCCAAATCCACTACCCTTTACCTCTACCACCTTCCCTATTGTTCCAATGGATGGTGAAATAATAATCCCACCAGTAATGGTAAAGCTGCTTGTTGCCTGTGTAGACATAGTACCACTGACAACAACCATCTTCTTACCAACCACTTGAGTATCAACCACAAAGCTTGTCTCAAACACACCGCGTGGATCTGTAACAATGCTGGTAATACCTTGCCTGTCTCCCATATCAATTGTCAGATTGTCATATTTTGCAAATCCTGCACCCTTAACTGTTATTGTCTGACCAACCGTACCAATAGCTGGCGTCACCAGATATACACTCGGCAGGATAAGGAATGTTCTCTCAACCCGATTGTCTATAGTATCATAAGCAGCTATGGTCTTTGTGCCATAACCTTGAGTATTAACTGTAAATGCAGCCACAAAATAACCTCTTGCATCTGTTTGAGTAAGAACGATATTTTCCATATCACCAAAGTCTATAATTATATCTGAAGAGCCCAAGTAGCCTGTTCCCTTAATAGTTACCACAGTACCAACACTACCAGTAGTTGGCTGAACAGCAGGCATATCAGCCATAATAGAAAATACTGCTTCTGCCTTATCCATGGCAACACCAGCAACCATGATTGTAGTTGAGCCAAAACCTTGAGTATCAACCGTAAAGAATGTCTTGAACCAGCCATTTGTATTTGCCACAGCAGTACAAATAGTTAATGTGCTGCCAAAGTCTACCCTGATATTATCAAAGTTGCTGTATCCTGTCCCGCGAATCTCAACCTGCTGTCCTACTGTGCCTGTTGATGGACTGACATAGTAGATATTCTTCTGGATAAAGAATGTATTCTCAGCCGAAGCAGACTGTACACCAGTTGCCTTAACCGCTATTGTCCCATATTTTTGGGTGTTTGCTGTGAATATTGTTGTAAAGTAACCACGAATATCTGTTACTGTTGTCTGAATATTATTGGTTGTCCCAAAGCCTATGGTAATTGCCTCACTTGCGGCATAGCCAGTACCGCTAACCATAACCTGACATCCAACCGTACCTGCTGAAGGTACAACTGAAAACACCTGTGGACTCACAAAGAACCGTCTCAAGGCTGTCTCAGAAGAAGCACCTGCTACTGTAATGGTAGCTGTTCCATATGGTTGTGTATCAACTATAAATGTTGTCTCAAACGAGCCATTCACCCCCGCCGCACCTGTCTTAATGCTATTGTTCGTACCAAATAATATGGTAAGGGCATCATTTATAGCATAACCTGTCCCACCAACCGTAACCATTGTCCCAATTGTCCCTGTTGTTGGTGTCAGGTTATAAATTGCTGCACGAATAAAGAAGCTATTTGCCGCTGAACCTGCTGCTGCACCTATAGCTATAATCGTCTTCCGTCCATAGACTTGAGTATCAACCGTAAATACAACACTAAAGTCACCAGATATTCCAGCATTAGTTGTAAACCTTGTTGTCCCAAAGTCTATCTCAATAGCCTCCAGTCCTTTATAACCATTACCCTTAATATTTACAATCGTTCCCACACTGCCCTCAGTTGGGCTGACACTAAACACTTGCGGCAAGATAACAAACTCAAGTGCTGCATAGGCACCGCCACTGGCTGAAACCGCACATGTCCCATACGCTTGAGTATCAACCGTAAATGCCCCTGAGAATGCTCCACTTGCATTTGTCAATATCAGGGCAATGGTCTTTGTCAGACCAAAGTCAATCCTTACATTACTGTTTGCGGTAAACCCTGTCCCTGAAATCCCGACCACACATCCAACCGTGCCCCTTGCCGGCTGAAGGATAATACCGCCAACAATGGCAAAATAGTTATATGCTGAAGATGACTGCAACCCTGAGGCAATAATCGTTGTTATGCCCACAGGCTGGGTATCAACAGCAAAGGTTGTTTCAAAATTGCCAGTATTATCTGAGAGAATACTGGCAATATTATTATTTGTCCCAAAACCAATGGTGATATGGTCATTTGCCGCATAACCAGAGCCACTGACAGTGACCACGCTGCCAACACCACCCCTTGTTGGTATTACTGAGTAGACAGATGGTATTACACTGAACACATTCTCGGTTGAGCCTGCTACCTGACCAAGAGCAGTTACTGTCTTTGTCCCAAACACTTGACTTGCTACCACAAATGTTGCAGTAAGGTATCCATTAGCATCAGCTGTTGTTGTTTCTGTGCTGCCAACATAGGTTATCATGACTGTATCCATCATTCCATAACCAGTACCCTTCAGTTCAATAGTCTGACCAATTGTACCCCTTGATGGCGATACAGAATAAAGCTGAGACTTGATGAAGAAGCTATTAACTGCCTCATCTGAGGATGCCCCGCATGCTATTATAACCTTTTGCCCGAAACCTTGAGTATCAACTGTAAATACTGCCTGAACAGAGCCATTCCTGTCTGCTGTCACAGCTGCAATGTTTGAATTATTCCCAAAGGCAACGGCTACAAAGTCTGAGACTGCATACCCATTACCTTTTATGGTTACCTTTGTACCCACACTTCCAGTAGTTGGTATTACCTGATAAATATCCGGCATAATGGTAAAGCTGTTTACTGCTGACTCTGAGGATACACCTGTTGCCCTGACTGTTGTTGAACCATAGGCTTGAACATCAACCACAAGGCTGGTCTGGAACCTGCCAGCACTATCTGCTGTACTCGATTGAATATTCCATGTCTTGCCAAGATCAACCCTGATTGTATCACCAGATACATAACCTGTACCTCTAACCTCAACCTGACTGCCTACCGTACCCTTGACAGGGCTTACCCGATAGACATTGGCATGGATAAAGAAGCTGTTTGCAGCTGATTCTGATGACGTGCCAGCAGCAATAATGTTTGTTACTCCATACACCTGAGTATCAACAGTAAAGCTTGTCTCAAAAATACCGCAGCTATTGGCATTTGCCTTCTTGATATTGCTATTTGTCCCAAAGGCAACAGTAACAACATCAATAACTGCATAACCATTACCCTTGATACTGACCACTGTCCCTACTGTTCCCTCTGTTGGCAGCACTGAATAAACCTGCGGCTTAATCTTAAAGCTATTCACTGCTGACTCTGACAATGCACCAGTAGCACGAATAACCATTGTCCCATAACTCTGTGTATCAACCGTAAATACGCTTGAGAACCAACCATTATTATCTGCTGCTGCCTGCTGAATTACTGGTGTTGCCCCAAAGGCTATGGTAACAGTATCACTTGTTTCATACCCGCTGCCAGTAATCATTACTATTGTGCCTATTGTCCCCTCTGTAGGTTCAACAGCATAGATATTTGGTTTGATAAAGAATGTATTTGTTGCTGTTCCAGAAACATTACCTGACGCACTCACAGTAGTTGTTCCATAATCCTGCAGGTCAACAACAAAGCTCTTTGCAAAATAGCCACGATTATCAGAGAATACCTGCCCAATGTTTACATTATCACCAAACCCTATGGTAATCAACTCAGTTGGGCCATACCCTGTGCCGCAAACCTTTATCGTAGTTCCAACTGTACCAGATGAAGGCACGACTGAGTAGAGATTTGGGGTAATGGTAAAGGTATTTGTGGCTGCCTCTGACAGGGCACCTGTGGCCACAATGGTCTTGATTCCACACCCTTGAGTGTCAACCACAAAGCTTGTCTCCAGATAACCATTTATCCCCGCAGTGTCAATCTTGATATTGGCATTATTCCCAAATGACACGGTTACGCTATCATTTCCTGCATACCCTGTGCCATAAATACCAACAATCGTCCCAATAGTACCCCTTGTTGGGCTTACCTTGTATACCTGTGGATAGATAAATAAGCTGTTTGTCGCTGTTCCAGCATTTACACCAGTAGCCTTAACCATGGTCAAGCCATAGCTTTGCGTATCTACTGTAAATAAGGCTACAAATAGACCATTATTTGCTGCAATCGCTGTTTGAATATTCTGGTTATCCCCAAGGCTTATGGTAATACTCTCATTCCTGGCATATCCAGCACCACGCACTGTTACTATTGTTCCCACTGTAGCCCTATATGGTGTTACAGAATAGATGCTCGGCAGAATGGTAAAGCTGTTTTGAGCACTCCCTTTGCCTGCAGCCGTTATCACGGTTAAGCCATAGCTTTGCGTATCTACGGTAAATGTAGTTACTATATGTCCATAGCTGTCAGATACCGCTGTCTTAATGGTTACGGTCTCACCAAACGATATCCTGATTGTGTCTGTTGCCCCATACCCAGCACCACGCAATTCAACCACTGTACCAACCGTGCCACTGATAGGTACCACTTGATACAGAGATGAGGTAATAAAGAAGCTGCTTGAACCAATCGAATTGCCTGCACCTGTTACAGTAATGGTTGTTGAACCAAAGGCTTGAACATCTACGGTAAAGCTGACCGCAAACATACCCACATTATTGGTCATTGCTGTCTTAAGATTATTGGTTAAGCCAAAGCTCAATGAAACTGTATCAGATGCCGGATAACCAGCACCCATAACCTCAACTACTGTTCCAACTGTCCCTACAGCTGGCGATACAGAGTATACCTCTGGCTTGATAACAAAGAAGTTTATGGCAGCCATTGAGGATGAACCTGCAGCAATAATGCTTACTGTCCCACAACCCTGCATATCAACCGTAAAGCTTGTCTCAAAGCAGCCAGTACTATTGGCTATTGTCTGCTTCCTGTTTGGATTATTCCCAAAGGCAATGGTAATAGCATCCATAGCTGCATAGCCGCTGCCCTTGATTGTAATCATTGTCCCTACCGTACCCTTATTCGGTACAACTGAGTAAAGCTCCGGCAGTATCTTGTATGTATTTGCTGCAGCACCAGCGGTTACACCCAGAGCCATAATGGTTGTAGTACCATACACCTGAGTATCCACCACAAACCCTGTCTCAAATCGGCCATCACCTGCGGCTGTAGCCGTTGCCATACCACTCCTGTTTCCAAAGACAACAGTAATACTATCACCAACCGCATATCCAGTACCATTAATATTAACCTGTGTGCCAATGGTGCCTGCAACCGGGCTTACCCGATATATCGCAGGTTTGACAAAGAATGTATTCTTCTCGCCCCTTTCTGAATTTACACCAGTAGCCACAATCGTAGTCGCACCATATGCTTGAGTATCAGCCACAAAGCTTGCTGTAAACAATCCCTTATCATCTGCACTGGCAGCACCAATATTGGCATTATTTCCAAAACCAAGGGTAATAACATCATAGGCTGCATAGCCTGAACCCTTGATGTTTACCCCTGTTCCAACCGTACCATTAGCCGGGCTGACGCTATACACACTGGCACGAATATAGAAGCTTGAGGTTGCAGTCATGGATAAAGAGCCGCTAACCGTCACACAGGTTGTCCCAAACATTTGAGTATCAACTGTAAATGTCAGGCTAACCCTGCCACGGCTATCTGCCACGCCTGTCTGGATATTGTTATTCGTACCAAAGGCTATTGTCAATACGTCTGCGGCTGCATAACCTGTACCAGATATATTCACCATTGTTCCAACCGTACCATTAGCCGGGCTTACCTGCGATACCTGCGGATGGATAAAGAATACATTACTTGCTATTGCTGATGCAGCTACCATACCCTTAGCAACAATACTCGTTGTCCCAAACACTTGAGTATCAATCGTAAAGACTGTGCTAAACCAGCCGTTAACATCTGCTGCAGCCTGCTTAATGCCTGCACTTGTTCCAAAGGTAACATTGATATTGTCATCTGCACCATAACCACAACCAGCAATGGTAACCATGCTGCCAACTGAGCCACGTGCTGGCATTACACTATGAATCTGCGGCTGGATAAAGAATGTATTTGCCGCTGTATCTATACCGCTGACAGTAATGGTTGTTGTACCAAAGATTTGAGTATTAACAATAAATGTTGTCCTAAAATACCCATTTATATCTGCCAGGGCAGAGCCAATATTGGCTTTATTCCCAAACCCAATGGTTAGCCCATCATTTTCATCATAACCAGTACCCTTAACCTCAACCTCGCACCCAATCGTTCCCTTGCTCGGTGAGACCAGATAAACATTTGGCTGGATAAAGAAGCTATTTTCAGCAGTTGCATCCACACCGCTAACCTTAATCATAGTCGCCCCATACCCTTGAGTATTCACTGTAAATATGGTCACAAAACTGCCGCTGCCTGTTGCTGTTGCTGCCTTAATACCATTTGTATTGCCAAAATCAACCCTTAATGTATCATTTGCCGCATATCCAGCACCCTTGATGGTTACTGCTGTGCCAATTGTTCCCCTATCTGGCGTAACAAGATAAACCTGCGGGGTAATGATAAATCTGCTTATCGCTGTCCCGCTGCTGCCTATAGCCTTAATGGTCTTTGTGCCAAAACCTTGAGTATTGACGGTAAAGACGCAGGTAAAGAAGCCATTTATATCTGAGCTTGTTGATTGAATATTATTCTCTGTCCCAAAGGCAATGATAATTGGGTCATTGGCCGCATAACCAGTACCCTTAAGTTCAACAACCGTTCCCACACTGCCCATTGACGGAGATACAGATGCTATCTCCTGAATAATAATGAATGCCCTCTCTGCAGAGCTTATGCCTTGAGCCTTAACGGTTGTTGTTCCAAAGATTTGAGTATCCACTACAAAGCTGGTGCTAAACCTGCCATCACTATTGGCTGTTGCTGACTGTATACCTGTATTCTTTCCAAAGCCAATAGTAACTGGATCAACCATTCCATAGCCGCAACCCTTTACCTCTACCATGGTGCCCACTGTACCACGTGTTGGTGTCATGGAGTAGATGTCAGGAATAACAAAGAAGCTGTTCCTGCTAAGTGTTGTCCTGCCAGAAACACTGATATTTGTAGTTCCATAACTTTGAGTATCTGCTGTAAACACAATCACAAACGAGCCGTTAGCCATCCCTGCACCACTGATAATTATTGGCGTTGTTCCAAAGGCAACATTCAAGCTATCCATTGCCTCATAGCCAGTGCCACGGATGATTATCTGGCTGCCAACCGTACCCATGGTTGGAGCAACCGAGTAAATCTGTGGCTGGATAAAGAAGCTGTTTACAGCTGAGGAGATGCCTGTTGCTATAACACTTGTCGTACCATAAACTTGAGTATCAATGACAAAACTTGTTGCAAACCAGCCGCGGCTGTCTGCATTTGTAGACTTGATACTGCTGTTTATCCCTAAGCCAATGGTTATCCCATCATTTCCTGTATAACCAGAACCTGCAATATTCACCAATGTTCCAACCGTTCCTTTATTTGGTGATACCTGATATATCTGAGACGCAATAAAGAACCTGTTGCTTGCTGAAGAAATTGATGCACCTGTTGCCACTATAGTTGTCCAGCCATAGACTTGAGTATCTACCGTAAATGTTACAGCAAAGTATCCCCGACCATCGGCTGTGCTTGAAGTAATATTGCCATTATTCCCAAAGGCTATGTTAATCGGATCAAGTATACCAAAGCCAGTACCTCTTGTATCAACTATTGTCCCTACTGTCCCATGACCTGGGGTTACCTGATAAACCTGCGACTGGACAAAGAATATGTTGCTATCTACAGCAGCTGTACTCTGACCCGTAGCTGTTACAGTCTTTGTCCCATAGCCTTGAGTATCCATGGTAAACACTGTCTCAAAGTAACCGGCTGCATTTGCCTGGGCTATAATCTGTGATACACCAAGCTTAACGGTTACTGCCTCTGTCCCATAACCTGTGCCACGGATATTTACCGGTGTTCCAACTGTACCTGAGATGGGCGACACATAATAGACATCTGGCAGCACAAAGAACTCGGTCTCAGCTGTAGAGCCATCAATGGCAATCACCCTTGTCTTGCCAAACACTTGAGTATCAACCGTAAAGACTCCGCTGAATGCACCCTTATTATCTGAAATAATGGTTGTAATCGGATCTGTTGTCCCAAACCTTACCTGTATCTGCTTGTTATATCCAAACCCATTACCAGACATGCTTACCCTTGTTCCAACCGTACCTGTTGTTGGGCTCAGGTAAAGTGCACCCTCAATCCTGAAGTAGTTAATGGCTGCCTCAGAGAATACACCAGTTGCCTTAATCGTAGTACTGCCAACTGCCTGGGCATCAACCGTGAATGCAGTTGCAAAGTAACCCACGCTATCTGCGTTTGCTGTCTGTATGGCTGGATGATTACCAAAATCAACTGTTATCACATCACCCGCTGCAAATCCAGCACCCTTGATATTTACTATGCTCCCAACGGTTCCAACTATCGGAGTAACATAGAATATACCTGGCTTGATAAAGAATGAATTGCCAGCACTTGATATCATGCCACTGGCAAGGATATTGGTTGTCCCATAACTCTGAGTATCAACGGTAAATATACTGCTGAACGCCCCTTGTACGCCAGCAGCAGTTGTCTTAATGCTGTTATTTACTCCAAAGGCAATGGTGATATTATCATTTGCTGCATAACCTGTACCAGATACAGTCACCATTGTGCCCACTGTGCCTGTTGTTGGCACAACCGAGTATACCTGCGGCTGGATAAAGAAGGTATTTCCTGCCACAGTTAACTGACCCTTGACAGTAATACTGCATGTCCCATACATTTGAGTATCAACCATCCAGCTTGTGCTAAACGAGCCATACTGTCCAGCTGATGTTATCTTGATGCTGTTATTTGTGCCAAATGCCACATTAATCGTCTCACCTGCAGCATAACCAGTGCAGGTTATGGTCACAATCGTACCCACGCTCCCCTGTGTCGGCAGGACACTGACAACCTGAGGCTGAATGGCAAACACATTTCGAGCAGCAACTGCCGCACCAGATGCGGTAATGGTTGTTGTTCCATAGCCTTGTGTATCAACAGTAAAGCTGGTTGTCCATGAGCCATACTGGCTGGCAGTTACCTGCTGAATATGAGAGTTTGTCCCAAACGCCAGAGCGATACTATCACCTGCTGCATAGCCAGTACCAGTTATTGTTATCACTGTACCAACTGTCCCTGCTGTCGGCAGCACACTTGTGACTTGAGCCTGGATGACAAACACATTCTGAGCCACAACCTTTGCACCGCTGGCAGTAATCGTTGTTGTCCCACAACGCTGCATATCAACTGTCCACGTTGTACTAAATGAACCGTATGTGCTTGCCACTGCTGTCTGAATATTAGCATTTGTTCCAAATGCCACGGTTATACTGTCATTAGCTGCATACCCGCTGCCAGATATAGTAACGATTGTGCCTACTGTTCCAGCTGAAGGCACTACAGTATATACCTGCGGCTGAATGCCAAACACATTCTGAGCCACCGCATCACTGCCGCTGGCAGTAATCGTTGTTGTTCCACAGGCTTGCATATCAACGGCAAAGCTTATATTAAACCAGCCGCAGTTATCTGCAAACTGTGTCTTAATACTATTATTCGTGCCAAAGGCAACGGTTACACCCTCATTTGATGCATAGCCTGTACCTGCAATGGCAATCACTGTCCCTACCGTACCTGTAGTTGGTGTTACGCTGTACACCTGCGGCAGAATGAAGAAGCGGTTTGCTGCCATATCCACACCGCTGGCAGTAATGGTTGTGGTGCCATAACCTTGAGTATCGACTATCCAGCTTGTAGTCAATGAGCCATATGTGCTTGCCTTTGTTGTCTGAATACTGGCATTGTTGCCAAAGGCAATCTTCACCGTATCATTTGCAGCATAGCCTGTGCCATAAATCGTAACTATCGTACCAACGCTTCCCTTTGTCGGTAGAACGCTGACTACCTGCGGCTGGATACTAAACACATTTGTAGCCACACTCACACCACTGGCAATAATCGTTGTTGTTCCATACGATTGAACATCAATGGTAAATGTTGTCTCAAACCAGCCGCGGCTATCGGTTACTGGCAACCTAATACTATTGTTTGTCCCAAAGGCAATAGTGACAGCCTCACCAGCAGCATAACCAGTACCGCCAACACTGATCATTGTCCCTACACTGCCCCTGTTTGGCGTTACCATGTACACCGCTGACTGGATGAAGAAGTTATTCATCGCTATACTTATACCGCTGGCAGTAATAGTCGTTGTTCCAAAACTTTGAGTATCAATCGTAAAGGTGCTGCTAAATGAACCATATGTGCTTGCTGCTGCTGTCTGAATGGTGGCATTTGTACCAAAGGCAATATTCACCATATCTCCTGCAGCATAGCCTGTGCTGTAAATCCTTATCACCGTTCCAACCGTACCATAAGCCGGTACAACGCTGACTACCTGCGGCTGGATAAAGAAACGATTACTGGCACTTGAGATACCACTGGCAATAATGGTTGTTGTGCCATACGCTTGAACATCAACGATAAAGCTTGATGTCCATGAACCGTATATGCTTGCATTTGCTGTCTGGATGATGGCATTTGTGCCAAAGGCAATATTTACCACATCCCCTGCTGCATAACCTGTACCCTTAATGGTTACAACTGTCCCAACGCTGCCCTGTGAAGGCAGAACTGCATACACCTCTGGCTGGATATTAAATGTATTTGTCGCACTGCCAGCCAATGCCCCTCTGGCAACAATCGTTGTTGTCCCAAAACCTTGAGTATCAACCATAAACGTTGTATCAAAGAAGCCAATGGCATCTGCCATTGTGGTCTGAATAGCTGAATTATTCCCAAAGACAATGGTTATCAACTCTGTGGCTGCATACCCTGTGCCGCGTACCTGAACAATTGTCCCCACTGTTCCACAAATTGGTGAGACATAGTATACCTCTGGCTGGATATTAAATGTCACCTCACTTGGTGTGGTTGAATTACTGCCTGTAGCCCGAATGGTTGTTGAGCCATAGGTTTGAGTATCAACGGTAAAGGTATACTCAAAGTAACCATTCTCATCCGCAGTCGCATATGGATCCCATGTGCCAATGTCAATCTTTATAACCTCACCCGCAGCAAATCCATTGCCGCGGATAACAACAGTAGAGCCAACCGTGCCCTCTGTATTTGAGATATAGTAAATATCAGGCAGGATAAAGGCAGTATTCTCTGCCTCTGCATCCATGCTGCCACTGGCTTTAATGGTTGTTGTTCCATATGGCTGAACCTCGATAGTAAATGATGTAGCAAAGAAGCCCTTTGTGTCTGCAACTGTCTGCTGAATGGTATGTGTGCTGCCAAAGCTGATAGCAATGCTATCATTCGCAATATAACCCCTGCCTTTGATATCAAGCACTGTCCCAACCGTTCCCCTTGAAGGAACAACAGAATACAGAGCAGGCTGAATAACGAATGTATTCTCAGCCACAGCCACACCGCTTGCTTTCACGGTTGTTGTTCCAAACGCTTGAACATCAACCACAATGTTTGCCATAAAGTGGCCTGAATCCTCAGCCAACACCTGACCAATAGTAGCATTATTGCCAAGAGCAATGATAATTGTATCACCCGCTGCATAGCCAGTACCCTTAACCTCAACTGTTCTCCCAACAGTTCCAGCCTCTGGCGAGACTGAATAAACCTCTGGAAGGACAAAGCATGTGGTTGTATCCACACCAATAACGCATGATACCTGACCAACAGGCACTATTGTTCTGCTGCCATAGACTTGAGTATCAATACTGAATATTGCGGTAAATGTCCCCTTATCACTCGAAACAATTGAACCAACACTTGGGCTTGTCCCAAGTTGAATTCGGATAAGCTCATTACTACCATAGCCATCTGCAATAATAGTAATCATACTGCCCACCGTACCAATTGTTGGGGTAATGCTCAAGATATGCTGCAATATGGTAAATGTCTTCATATCTGTACTCTGGCTATTGACACCCTCAGCAATAATTGTTGTTGGGCCTGCAGCTTGAGTATTTATAGTAAACATAGTACTGAATGTTCCAGTTACTGATGTTTGAGTAAAGGTAATGGTCCGAGTCTGACCAAAATCAATTCTGATGGTCTCATTGCCACCATAGCCATTCCCGGCAATACAAACCACAGTCCCAACCGTACCTTTGTTTGGTGAAAGGTCTGAGATACCAGCCTTGATAGTAAACGAAATATTATTCGTTACCACACCATCTGCTGCTGTTACTGTCTTTGGACCAACAGAATCATCTGGAATAACAAAGAAAGCTGTAAACTCACCGCTTGCTGCCACGGTTGTTGTTGTCAGAATCCCAATTGTTCCAAAGCTAATATTCACAGTTCTCCCGGCTCGATAACCATCACCCTTGATAGTAACCAAAAGCCCTATAGCACCTGCTGTTGGATATATCCCAATAATCCTGCCATCCACAAAGAATTGATTCCTCGCTGATTCAGAGGATGCACCAGTAACCGTAATGGTAGTTGTTGCATAGGATTGAGCATTAACCGTAAACACACATGTCCATGAGCCATACTGACCAACCACAGCCTGCTTAATGCTGCTGGTTGTCCCAAAGGCAACAATAATATTGCCACCTGATGTATAGCCTGTGCCAGTAATCGTCACCATTGTGCCTATCGTTCCATGCATTGGCTCAACACCTGTAACCTGCGGCTGGATAAAGAAGGCATTGACTGCCACTGCCTTTGCACTGGATACTGTAATGGTTGTTGTTCCAAAGATTTGAGTATCAACCGTAAAGGTGGTGCTGAATGAGCCATACAATCCAGTAGATGCCTGCCTGATATTATTGTTTGTCCCAAAGCTAACAGTGATACTGTCATTTGCACCGTAGCCTGTCCCGGCTATGGTTACCACGCTTCCAACGCTGCCTGTTGTCGGCAGCACGCTTGTAACCTGCGGCTGGATGACAAACACGTTGCTTGCCACTGCGTCTGCACCAGAGGCTGTAATCGTGGTTGTTCCAACACGTTGGGTATCAACCGTAAATGTAGTTGTCCATGATCCATACTGGCTGGCAACTGCCTGCTTGATATTATTGTTTGTCCCAAAGGCTATAGTGATACCATCACCTGCGGCATAACCCGTACCAGTCACAGCCACCACTGTGCCCACTGTCCCTGTTGTTGGCAGCACACTTGTAACCTGTGGCTGGATAAAGAATATATTGATTGCCACAGCGTTTGCACCAGAGGCTGTAATATCTGTTAACCCGTAGCGTTGAACATCTACTGTCCAGCTGGCTGTCCATGAGCCATATGTGCCGACCTGTGCTGTTTGAATAGCAGCATTGGTGCCAAAAGCAATATTCACTGTCTCACCATCTGCATAACCTGTACCAGCAATTATCACCTCTGTGCCAACCGTGCCAGCTGTTGGTGTTACATAATATACCTGCGGCTGGATAAAGAAGGTGTTGGCTGCCACTGCTGTTGCACCTGAGGCAGTAATCGTGCATGTTCCATAATCTTGAGTATCAACTGTCCATGCGGTTATCCATGAACCATCCTGACCAGCCACAACCTGATTAATACTGCTGTTTGTCCCAAAGGCTATGGTAATATTGTCACTGGCTGCATAACCTGTACCAGTCACAGTTATCACCATGCCCACTGTACCTGCTGTTGGCTCAACACTTGTAACCTCAGGCAAGACAAAGAACTGTGCCTCTGCTACTGAATCATCAGCAGCTATCACACTTGTTGTCCCATAAGGCTGAGCACCAACTACAAAGCTTGTATTAAACACACCCTTATCATCACTAAGACACTCAGCTACACTCCTGATAGCACCAAAGTGGACAGTGATAAGGTCATAAGCACCAAACCCAGAACCATTTACCTCAACCGTTACCCCTATCGTTCCAGAGGTTGGTAAAATTATTACACCGCCAATTATTTCAAATACATTCTCAGCTGTAGCAGACTCCATACTAAATGCTTTAATTGTTGTTCTGCCAACCACTTGAGTATCCACAGTAAATACTGCCTCAAAATACCCCTTATTATCTGAGGTAGTTGTCTGGATATTATCATTAGTTCCAAATCGTATTATCACTGTATCTATGGCTGCATAACCAGTACCTTTGATAGTTACCAATGTGCCAACTATACCCTTTGATGGTGAAACTGAGCAAACATCAGGGATAATAAAGAGGCTGTTAGTTGCTGCTGCTGACAATGCTCCCTTTGCTGTAACCAATGTGTTGCCATAAACCTGTGTATCAATCATAAAGGCAGCTGTAAATGAGCCGTATATGCTGGCCTGTGCTGTCTGAATAGCAGCATTGGTACCAAAGGCAATATTCACAGCATCGCCTGCTGCATAACCTGTGCCGTCGATGGTTACTACTGTGCCCACACTCCCCTGTGTTGGCATTACACTAACAACTTGCGGCTGGATAAAGAAGCAATTGCTGGCACTTGAGATACCGCTTACTGTAATGGTTGTCGTACCATACCGCTGAATATCAACCGTCCAGCTGGTTGTCCATAAACCATCTGTGCTGGCCTGTGCCTGCCCAATAGCAGCATTGGTACCAAAGGCAACATTCACGGTCTCGCCGGCTGCATAACCTGTGCCATCAATAGTTACTACTGTGCCCACACTCCCCTGTGTTGGCATCACCCTGACAACCTGCGGTGTGACAAAGAATATACTTACCGCTATAGAAGAATCTGCACCGATAGCACTAATGGTGCATGTTCCATAAACTTGCGTATCTACTGTCCATGTTGTGCTAAATGACCCGGCTGCATTGGCTGCTGCCTGCTGGATAGCAGCATTGGTGCCAAAGCTAACCGTGATACTATCATTTGCCGCATAACCAGTACCCTTAACAGTCACTACTGTACCAACGCTGCCGGTTGTCGGCAGGACGCTGATAATCTGCGGCATAATAAAGAATGTATTTGCCGCTGTGGTTGAGAAGCTGCCCTTAGCCCTTATAGTTGTTGTTCCATAACTTTGCGTATCAACCACAAACGAGGTATTAAATAAACCATTTATCGTGGCATAGATCGATGAGGCAATACTGGTATTGTTTCCAAACTCAAAGAACATCGGATCATATTTTCCATAACCAGAACCACTAATGCTTACCCTTGTACCAACCGTACCATTAGTTGGTGTTACCGCATATATTTCTGGAATAATCGTAAACAAGTTCAGGCTGTTCTCAGAACTCACGCCTTGAGCCGTAACTGTCTTTGTCCCATAAATCTGTGTATCTACAGTAAAGCTTAAGCTAAAGAACCCGCTTATATTTGCCGTTGTTGTTGCCATAGCAGGTTTATTACCAAAGGCAACTGTTACGGCATCATTTGCTGCATACCCTGCACCAGCAATGCTTACCATTGTGCCTACAGAGCCTCTTGACGGTGAAATCATGAACAGGCTTGTCCGGATAACAAAGCAATTGGTTGCTGATGAGATACCACTGGCCGTGATGGTTGTTGTTCCATACACTTGTGTATCAATTGTCCAGCTTGTTGTCCACGATCCATACTGCCCGGCAATTGTCTGCTGAATGCTCGCATTGATGCCAAAGGCAATCTTCACTGTCTCGCCTGCGGCATAGCCTGTGCTGTAAATCGTAACGATAGTGCCAACCGTGCCTGCTGTTGGTGTAACACTGACAACCTGCGGCTTAATAACAAACACATTATCTGCCACAGCCTTAGCACCACTGGCAATAATACTTGTTGTCCCATAAACCTGAGTATCAACAGTCCATACAGTTGTCCATGAGCCTTTATTACTTGCTGTAGTTATCTTGATACCAGAATTTGTACCAAAGGCAATGGTTGCTGTCTCACTTGCTCCATACCCTGTGCCTGATACGGTTACTAATGTTCCTACTGTGCCTGTGGTTGGTGTTACCCTCCAGACCTGCGGCTGAATAAAGAATGTCTTCTGAACACTGATAACACCATTTGCTTTTACCGTAGTTGTCCCATAGCTTTGAGTATTAATCGTAAATGAGGTACTAAACGTTCCCAGATTACTGCAGTCTATTGTCGCAATACTTGTGGTTAAGCCAAGATCAATCCTTACCGTATCACTGGCACCAAACCCGGAGCCATTTACATTAACAATCGTCCCTACTGTCCCGGTATTTGGTGAAATACTCAAATTGCCGTCAATGACAAAGTAGTTTACTGCTGTCTGAGACATAACCGCAACAGCCTTAATCGTTACTGTCCCAACCGGCTGGGTATTAACAGTAAAGGTAGTGGTAAACCAGCCGCGATTATCCATTGTTGCTGTCTGAATGGTTGGAGTTGTGCCAAAGGCAACAGCTATTGCCTCTCCCACAGCAAACCCGGTGCCGCTTAAACTAACTATTGTCCCCACCGTACCGCTTGACGGGCTTACTTGATAAACCTGAGATTTGATAAAGAACAGTTTGCTTGCCACAGCCTTTGCACCAGAGGCAATGATGGTGCATGTCCCAAAACCTTGAGTATCAACTGTCCAGCTGGTGGTAAACGAACCATAGCTGCCAGCTGTCATCAGCTTGATACTGCTGTTTGTCCCAAAGGCTATGGTAATGTTATCATTTGCCGCATAGCCTGTGCCTGCTATGCTCACTATTGTGCCCACGCTTCCTGTTGTTGGGCTGATACTGACCACCTGTGGCTGGATGACAAATACATTGTTTGCCACAGCCTTCACACCAGAGGCAGTAATCGTGGTCGTCCCATACACCTGAACATCAACCGTAAACGCAGTTGTCCATGAGCCGTATACACTGGCAGCTGCCTGCTTGATGTTCGTATTGGTTCCAAATATTATTGTAACATTATCTCCTGCTGCATAACCCGTGCCATAGATACTCACCACTGTGCCAACTGTACCAGCATTCGGGCTAACACTGACCACCTGCGGATGGATAAAGAATGTATTGCCTGCTTGTGCCACTGCACCACTGGCAGTAATCGTTGTTGTCCCATACACCTGAACATTAACCGTAAACATAGTTGTCCATGAGCCATATTCACTGGCTACTGCCTGCTGAATATTATTGTTTGTTCCAAAGGCTACGGTAACACTATCACTTGCCGCATAACCAGTACCAGTGATAATCACCACTGTCCCAACTGTGCCACTATTCGGGCTGACACTGACCACTTGCGGCTGGATAACAAACATACTATTTGCCACAGCCACCCCACCTGATGAGGTGATGGCAGTCGAACCATACCTCTGAGTGTCTACCGTAAATACAGCTGTCCATGCCCCAGAGCTGCTTGCCGATACCTGCTGAATATTTGTATTCGTTCCAAAGGCTACGGTAATAGCATCACCTGCAGCATAGCCTGTCCCACTGACAGTTACTATTGTGCCTACTGTGCCTGTTGACGGAGATACAGATGTTATCTTAGTCTCAATAACAAAGCTTGTATAGGCTGGTGTTCTGGAAACAGTTCCCTCTGCTGCTACGGTTAGAACTCCATAAGCTTGAGTATCTACTGTAAACACAGCCTCAAACTCACCCTTATTGTTCGTTGCTGTCTGGGTAATTATTTGAGTTGTCCCAAGTGAAACGCTTACCTGTTCAACTGCTGCATAACCGTTCCCATTCAGGGTAATCATTGTACCAACAATACCCTTATTCGGGGTAATGGCAGTAATATTAGTGTTGATAATAAAGTAAGCATCAGCCTGTGCATTACTTATCAGTCCTGCTGCCTTAATGGTTGTGGTCCCATAGGGTTGTGTATCTATTGTAAACTTAGCCAAAAATCCGCCATAACTATCTGCTGTTGTTGTTGTAATCGAATTTGTCCAGCCAAAGTCTATCCTGACAGCCTCTCCTGGCAGATAGCCATTACCCTCAACCGTGGCTATCACGCCTACAGTCCCACCTGACGGTGAGAATCGTGGTAAGACATTGGTTATTTGAGCATTGACAAAGAACCTTTCCGTAGCTGTTCCGGCTATCGGGCTTACAGCTACAACCGTCCTTGTCCCATAAGGCTGAATATCTACGGTAAACGAAACACTAAATGAGCCATGCTGGCTTGAGGTAAGGCTGCCAAGTGCTGGGCTCCAGCCAATACCAAAGGTTATAACCTCATCACTGCCATAGCCTGCACCAACTATGCTTATCTGAGTACCAACACTACCACTCTTTGGTGTCATCATCAAGATACCAGGCAATATCTTGAATTGCCTGTAAGCAGACTTGCCAGCACCAAGAGCCATGATGGTTGTCGAGCCATAGGCTTGAGTATCAATGGTAAACACAGCTGTCCATGACCCATATGTGCTTGCCACTGCCTGCTGGATATTGTCGTTTATACCAAAGCCAATGGTTATTGCTTCATCTGCTGCATAACCTGTGCCCTGAATAGTCACAACCGTGCCAACTGTACCAGATGCTGGCAACACGCTATATACTTGTGGCAGAACAACAAACCTATTGTATGCTGCGGCTATTCCTGCAGCGGTAATGGTTGTTGTCCCAAACACTTGCGTATCAACTGTCCATGTTGTACTAAACCATCCGCGTATATCTGCTGCTGCCGTTTGAATAGTAGCATTTGTACCAAAACCAACAGTTATAGTGTCATTAGCAGCATAACCTGTGCCAGATACTGTTACCACTGTTCCTACTGTTCCAGATGTCGGCAGGACGCTGTAAACCTGCGGCTTAATAAAGAATGTTGCCTCAGACGAAACAACATCTATTGCCTTTATCGTTGTTGTGCCATAAACTTGAGTATCAACCGTAAATACTGCATTAAATACCCCCAGATTATCTGTGGTTGCATAACTAATGCTCTTCATTGTTCCCAGATTAATCCAGATAAAGTCTGCTGCCTCATAACCATCACCAATAACGGTCACAGATGTTCCCACTGTACCAGTATTTGGTGTTACTGTCTTGATTCGAGGTGTAACAAAGAATGTAGATGTGGTAGACTGACCAGAAGTCTGACCACTAGCAATAATGGTGCATGTCCCATAAGCTTGAGCATCTACACTAAAGCTGCCTGAGAACACACCATTTGTTGTTGAGACCATTGCCTTAATCCCTGAGGTTACACCAAGATCAATCCTGACTAATTCAGCTGCTCCATATCCATCACCAGCTATCGAGACCACTGTCCCTACAGTGCCCCTTGTTGGTGTACTTGTTACTATTCGGCCTATTATGGTAAATCCTCGCCAATCGGTCTGAGTTGGATTATCAACATTAGTAGCTACAACCGTCTGCCAGCCACAACGTTGAGTGTCAACCGTAAAACTGATATCAAAGGTGCCGTCTATAGCTGCCTGCCTGATAGTAATACTCTTACTGTCACCAAAATCAATCCTGATTATTGCACTTGGCACATAGTTGCTGCCAAACACCCTGATAATCGTGCCCACTGTCCCTCTTGTCGGCGTCATAGAGACAATACCAGGCTTGACAGTAAACTGCAGATCATACTCATCCCTTGCCCCAGTAGTCATACCAATAGCGGTAATGGTTGCTACGCCACCGGGTTGATCCGTAACATTAAACTGTCCGGCAAAACTGCCGTCTGCATTTGCAATCACAGCTATGATTGCCTGACTCTGACCAAAATCAACCCTTATTGTCTCATTCTTACCATAACCATTACCCCTGACATCAATCGTAGCATCCTTTGGACCAGCAATCGGATACACATAGTATACCTTTGGATCTACAGCAAAACCTGCCATTATATTCTCAGTTGAACTGATACCATAAACTGAGATTGTATTTGTCCCATAAGGCTGATTATCAGCTGTAAATATCACGGTAAATGTCCCGGCCTCTGTAGCTTGAATTGTTGACAGGGTAACAGTGGTCCCAAAGCTTACCCTTACAGTTTCACCTGTCCTATAGCCTATAGCGCTGATAGTAATAAATGTCCCTATTGTTCCCTTGATTGGAGTAATCAGGGTCATCTTGCCTCTAATCATCACTGTTCGGATACTCTCATCACTAATCCCTCTGGCTATAACCGTGGTTGTACCATAACCCTGAGTGTTTATAGTAAAGGTCTTTGTAAATGTCCCACCAGTTGAAGCACTAAATGACATGATTGTTTTTGTTGTTCCAAAGTCAACATTAATAGTCTCATAAACACCATATCCATTACCACATAAGGTAATTATCGTCCCAACCGTACCCTCTGTTGGTGTAATCAAATAGATATTTGGCTTAATCTTGAATGCAACCATTGATACCACACCAGTATTTAATCCTGTTGCCGTTACTGTCTTTGTTCCCACTGTCTGCAGTCCAACCGTAAATATAGCTGTAAATACACCATTTACATTTGAATTTACCAGAGCAATGCTTTGTATACTGCCAAGGTCTATGCGAACAGCTGCAGATAAACCATAACCATTACCAACCACAGTCACTATTGTCCCGATTGTTCCTGCTTGAGGTGATATAGAAACTATCTGCTGAGTAACCATAAACCTTGTATATGCCTGACTCTCACTCATCAGCCCTGTTGCCGTAACTGTTGTTGTCCCATAAGGTTGGGTACCAATAGCAAATATGTTTGAGAATTGTCCGACTGTATCTGCTACCATAGTTGTCATTGACTCAATCTGCCCAAAGCCAACCTTTATTCTTTCACCGCTTATATACCCATTACCGCTTAAGTTAACTATTGTTCCCACCGTACCAATGGTTGGCGTAATCTCAACTATCTGCGGAACAACAAAGAATAGATTCTTAGCTGTAGATGAATACATACCCTTAGCGACAATAGTGCATGTCCCAAAAACCTGGGTATTTACTGTAAAGCTTAAGATAAAGGAGCCATCAGGCTCAGCCAGTTTATTCTTCAATATCTCAGGAGTGGTTCCAATATCAATAGTGATAAGGTCATTTGCAGTATATCCATTTCCGCGAATGGTTATTGATATGCCTATTGTACCACTTGTCGGTGCAACCTCATAGAACTGCGGTGTAATAAAGAAATAATTAGCTGATGATGAAGAGTTGACACCAATAGCATTAACAGTTGTTGTCCCAAAACTCTGAGTATTCACAACAAAGGCAGCCGTAAATATCCCCAATTCATTGGTTATAGTATCAGCTATCGGCTCCATATTATTCCCAAACCTGATATATACAGTTTCTGAGGCAGCATAACCCTGACCTGAAACAATAACCGGAGTACCAACCGTACCCATTGAAGGCTCAACCCTGATTAATTCAGGAAGAATGATAAAGTTGCCTGTAGCTGTACCAGCCTTTATACCCTTTGCTGAAATAATTGTATTGCCATAGACCTGAGTATCAACCATAAACCCTGCTATAAATTCACCTACTTCATTTGCTATTGTCCTACAGATGCTTGATGCCTTACCAAAATTAACCTGGATAATATCGCCTGACCCATACCCATTACCCATAATCATAACATAACTGCCAATAGTACCCTGGGATGGAGAAACCATGATAACCCTTGGCAAAATATTGAGATATTCCTCAACCCTGGTTATTGCACTCATAGCAACTAAGGTTGCTGTCCCATAAGGCTGAACATCAACCGTAAATTCCATGCTGAATGTACCCATACTTGAGGTCACAATATTCCTAATATTTTGTGTTGTCCCAAAACTAACGGTAATATCATCTGTTGGTACAAACCCTGCCCCAACAATACTTACCACACTGCCAACACTACAGGAGACAGGTGTAATTGAAATAATCTTTGGTATAACCAATAAATAATTTTCACCCTTTGCGTTAGAAGTCATACCATAACAAAGAATTGTTGTTGTCCCATAGGGTTGACTGTCTACTACAAAACTCCCACTAAACCAACCATTCGCATCACTCCATATATCAGTAGCATCCTCAACCGGATTATTGGCAAAGAGGATAAACATTTGTTCTGTTCTGCCATACCCATTACCCTCTATACTAATGGTTGTTCCTACCGGTGATTGAGATGGAGAAACCAGAGATATATTAGCCATAATCTTAAAGGTTGCTTCACCAACAAGCCCTTCAGTATCTATTGCTACTATGCTCCTTGAACCATAAGGCTGCATGTCAACCGTAAACACAGCCTCAAACCTGCCGTTTGCACCCACTATTGTAGAGACAATATTTGATGTACTTCCAAAGCTTAATCCTATCCCCTGACCGGCATGATAACCATCACCAGTAACTGTAATCACGTTTCCAGTACTACCAGAGGATGGCGAAACACTGGCAATCCTCTGCATAACCTTAAATTTGCCATTTATCTGCTGCTTCGATATATTTCCATAAGCAGTAACCGTTGTTGTTCCATATGGCTGATTATCAATCATAAATCTTGTACTAAAGTTGCCGCCAGAGGTTGCTGTAGCCAGGGTAATCGTCTTTGTTGTGCCCAGGTCAATTCGAATAATCTCTGAGGCTGCATATCCATTGCCGGTTATACTTACCCATGTCCCCACTGTACCAATAGAAGGTGTTATTAGGGTAATATTACCACTAAGCAGGAACATCCTATTACCCTTTGCACCAGAGGTCCTGCCAACAGCCTCAATGGTCACATTCCCATATGCCTGCATATCAACCGTAAAGGTTGTTGCAAATGTCCCGCCATCACCATAGTATCCTGTCTCAAAACTTGCAACAGTAGTTGCTATCTTATTTGTCGTCCCAAATTTCACATCTATTATCTCATTATATTTATAACCTGCCCCGATAATAGACACCACCCTGCCTACTGTTCCAGCAGCAGGCACAGCAGTCGCTATATTAGCCTTGATAAAGAAGTAATCATCATCAATTGCCCAATTATACTGTTCTACATTATAATTCTTTGCCCTGACAGTAGTCGTTCCATAGCTTTGAGAGTTCACTACAAATGTAGCACAGAATGTCCCCATGGATGAAGCAGATACAGGACTTGCTGCATTAATAGCTGGTGTTTTCCCAAAATCTATGGTTACACCACTATTTGGCCAGAACCCAGCACCATATACGGTTACAGTCACTCCAACCGTCCCGATACTCGGCGTTATTAGTGTAATCCCTGACTGCATCCAGAAGGTGCTTGTGGCCATAACATTAGAATTAAGACCAATTACCGGAATATTTACCTCACCCTTTGCCTGAACATCCACAGTAAAGGTTGTCCCAAACCAACCATTTACATCTGTACTTGTTATCTGCATGGTTGGTGTTGTCCCAAACCCTATTTTGATTGCCTCTGATGATCCAAACCCATTACCTTCAAGCCGAATAATCATCCCCGAGAATCCAGTACTCGGATTCAGGGTAATAATATTTGGTAAGATAGCAAATGGTTTAGTCATGGTTACCTTGCTCTGTTCTCCAGTAGCCCTGACCGTGGTGGAGCCACATGGCTGCATATCTATTACAAATACCGTGCTAAAGACACCCTGACTATCAGCTTTATTATTGGTACTGGGCACAATCCCCCATGATGTCCCAAAGTCTATTCTCACACCCTCAAGATTACCATAACCACGACCCTCAACCGTCACTTGAGAGCCAACCGTACCAATAGATGGTTCAATCTTTGTGATCTCACCCTCAATATAGAATGGTACCTTAACCATCAGAGTTGGATTATCTGCCTCTGACACGGTCACAGAGATGCTCCCGCCTGGTTGAGAACCAGCATCATCAATCATAGCTGTAAATGTACCAAGTTCTGATGTTCTTGGACTGATACCTGTATCAGGATCAATACCTCTCCACACATGACTACCAAAGTCTACCTCAATCCAGACCGTATTTGGATATATATTCGGATAATTCAGGGTTGGCTCCCAACCATCACCCTTAATAATGATTGGTGTGCCTATCGTACCCCTTGACGGGCTTATTAAGTATACCCTTGGGGTAATCTTGAACCAGTCAATATCCAGACGATTAGATGTCTGACCAGCAGCAGTAATGGTCTTTATCCCATAGAACTGTGGATCATTAATGGTAAAGGTTGTATAGAACTTACCATTTGCATCTGTCAAAGGTCTGTTAATATTAATAGCTGTCCCAAGGTCAATCTGGACATATTCGCTCGCATAATACCCTGCACCAGACAGTGTTACCACTGTACTTATCGGTCCTGATGTCGGCTTAACCATGGTAATACCAGTAATAATAAAGAGATGCTCATCCCTCTCCCATGTACTTCCACCAGTTGCCCAAACAGTCAGGCTGCCAGAAGGTTGCGTATTAACTATAAAGGCAATATTAAAGCTGCCATTACTATGGGCATAATCAGCATTTATTCCTACATATGTACCAAAGTCTATAGTAATAAACTCCTCTTCACCAAACCCATTACCAAAGACAGTAATCCTTGCCCCTACTGTAGCTGAGTGTGGTGAAATATGGGTAATGGCACCACGTATAAAGAAGTTTATCCCTGCTGGACACTTTGTTGCCTGTCCAGTACCAGTAATAGTCTTATCCCCATAAACCTGCGTATTTATGGTAAAGGTACAACTGAATGTTCCTGCCCAATCTGTGGTTGCAGATTTTATGATTGATGTATTGCCAAAATCAATCTTCACTGTTTCATACAACCCATACCCAGTTCCCTTAATGGTCACAATCGTTCCTACTGTAGCTGAATTCGGTGTTACCCAGACCATCTGCGGGGTAATAAAGAATCTATTCTCTGCTGCATGCAGCGTATTTACGCCAATGGCACTAACCGTCTTTGTCCCATAGTATTGGGTATCTACAGTAAATGTGGCAATAAATGTCCCAATAGCTGAAGACTGGCTTGAAGTAATATTCCCTGCTACACCGAAACTAACATTTATGGTTTCATTGTCACCATATCCAGTACCATTAATGGTAACACAACTGCCAACCGTACCTGTTGTTGGAACTACACTTACCACCTCTGGTGTAATATAGAAGGTATTAACTGCTGGATACTGTGTCTCAAGCCCTAAAGCGGTTATCGTCTTGGTTGCATAGATTTGGGTATCAATCTCGAATACAACACTAAATGTCCCATCATTGCTGACAATACCTGTAGCAATACTACCTACATTGCCAAACGAAACCTGTACAGCCTCTCCTGGACCATAGCCTGTACAACTAATTGTAACATCTGTGCCCACCGTACCCCTTGAAGGTGTTACCCTTACTACTTGAGGCATAATATAGAAGGTATTTATAGCACCATGCTGTGTACTAACACCAATAGCTGTTATGGTCTTAGTGGCATATGCCTGCGTGTCAACCGTAAACACTACTGTAAATGTACCATTATTGCCCGCCAGACAGCTAATCCTGCTCACTGTCTGCCCAAAGTCTACTTGCACAGCTTCACCTGAGCCATAACCCGTAGAGTATATGGTGACATATGTTCCAACCGTGCCCATCGACGGTGTAACACTGACTATCTTTGGAGTAATGTAGAAAGTGTTTGCTGCACTGTGCTGAGTGCTAACCCCTGTTGCCATCACAGTTGTTGTCGCATATCGTTGCATATCAATGGTAAATACCACCGTAAATGTGCCATCCACACTGGTTGCACCCATAACCATGCTCACAGTCTTGCCAAAGTCTATTTGCACAGCCTCTTCTGAACCATAGCCTGTGGAGTACACGGTTACAAATGTCCCCACTGTCCCGCTATTTGGTGTAACACTTACCACCTCTGGCGTGATATAGAAGGTATTTGCCGCACTATGCAGTTGAATGTCAACACCTGTAGCAGTTATGGTCCTGGTGGCATACCTCTGGGTATCAATAGTAAACACCACGGTAAAGCTGCCATCGCTGCTGGCAATACCTGTGGCTATGGTCATGGTTTGACCAAAGTCAACCCACACATGCTCTTCACTGCTATAGCCATTGCCATATATGGTCACATAGCTTCCAACCGTACCAGTCGAAGGTGTTACGCTTACTACCTTTGGTATAATGAAGAAGGTATCATTAACAGCCGCATACTGTGTTACAACCCCTGTTGCCTTTATGCTCTTTGTGGCATAGCTTTGAGTATCCACTGTAAATACTATTGTCCATGTACCATTAGTGCTTGCCGTACCACTATTAATACCTGATGTCTTGCCAAAGTTTGCCAGCACCACCTCACCATTACCATAGCCAGTACCCTTGACAGTCACAGATCTTCCAACCGTACCAGTTGAAGGTGTTACGCTTATTATATTGGTTATAATACAGAATGTATTGCTTGCTGCATGATTTGTTGCCAGACCGGTTGCCATCATTGTCTTTGTCCCATATTCCTGGGTATTAACTGTAAAGACAGCCGTAAATGTACCATCCGCACCTGTCATGTTATTGACAATGCTTACAGTCTTGCCAAAGCCTATCTTTACGGTTTCACTTGCTCCATAGCCGCTGCCAAACACAGTTACAAAGCTGCCAACCGTACCAAGCTTTGGTGTAACGCTTACTAATTCTGGGGTAATATAGAATGTATTACTGGCAGCATGTTGTGTCAGCTGGCCTGTTGCTACAACCGTCCGTGTCCCATACCTCTGGGTATCAACCGTAAACACTGCGGTAAATACTCCTGCCTCACCAGCTTCACCCATAGTTATGCTCATGGTCTTGCCAAAATCTACCCATACCGTTTCGCCCGCACCATAGCCTGTACCCGTAACAGTAACACTGCTCCCTACTGTACCGCAAGTTGGGACAACATTTACCAGCTGTGGGGTAATGTAGAAGGTATTGACTGCTGCTTCCTGTGTTGTAATGCCAGTTGCTTTTACGCTCTTTGTGGCATAGCTTTGAGTATCTATTGTAAATACTACGGTAAGTGTCCCATCAATGCCAGCAATACCAGTCGCAATACTCTCTACATTGCCAAAGGAAACATATACAGCCTCTTCGGCACCATAACCTGTACAACTAATGGTAACACTGCTCCCTACCGTACCGCAAGTTGGGATAACGTTTACCAGTTCTGGCTCTATCTTAAAGTCTATCTTTGATGACAGATTTGTTGTCTGTCCAACCGCAGTAATGGTTGTTGATCCATAGCTTTGAGTATCAATGACAAAGATGCTTGAGAATATTCCATCAATTAATGACATTGTCTCAGCTATCTCTGATGTATGCCCAAAACTTAAGATTATTGTTTCCTCGCTGCCAAACCCATTGCCATCCACTGTGACCAATGTCCCAACCGTTCCATGTGAAGGGACAACGCTGGTAATCTTTGCCCCCACACCAAATACCCGGCTGGATGGATATTGTGTAACTGCACCAACAGCTGTAACCATTACACCTAATGTAGGTTGTGGATTGGTAGTAAACACTGCTGTAAAGCTACCATTTGCTGTGCTTTGAGTACTAACCATACTTATAGTTGTCCCAAAGTCTATTCTTATGTTCTCAATCTGGCCATAACCATTACCAGTTACAGTCACAAATGTTCCTACCGTACCCTCAGTTGGGGTGATATAAATGGCTGTAAGTATCTTAAACTCCTTGAAATTGTTAATATATTTGCCTGAAATGTCCTTAGTATTCTGGCTTGTAGCAACAACACTTGTTGTTCCAAATACTTGAGTATTCACGGTAAAGATTGTTGTCATAGTTCCATAACTACTTGCCTTAGCTGTTGTCAGGGTATTTGTGGTGCCAAAGCTGATTCTGATTGTGTTGCTTGGACCATACCCTGTGCAGCTAATAGTTACTACTGTGCCAACGCTTCCTTGTATCGGGACAATGCTGACCACCTGCGGTTGGATACTGAATACATTCGTAGCAACACTCACACCGCTGGCAGTAATAGTGCATGTTCCATACTTTTGGGTATCAACTGTCCAGCTTGTACTAAATGAGCCATATTGTCCGGCAACTGCCTGCTGAATACCAACATTTGTCCCAAACGCTACCGTAATATTATCGCCTGATGCATAGCCTGTGCCCAGAATCGTCACTATAGTGCCAACACTCCCCTGTGTCGGTACAACGCTGACAAGCTGCGGCTGGATATTGAACACATTTGTGGCCACGCTCACCCCTCTGGCTGTCACGGTTGTTGTCCCATACGCCTGGACATCAACTGTCCAGCTTGTGGTAAACGATCCATACTGCCCAGTGGCTGCCTGCTGAATGCTTGCATTGGTGCC
>JASEHA010000029.1 GCA_030018795.1 bacterium | reverse complement strand
CCCTTAATCAATAACTGTGCCCCCAAGCATCTTGCCTGATTTGGCAGCCGTTGCTTCGTTTACCACACCTGCTTGAGCAATAGACCCTGAGATAAAAAAACACAGACACATGATCAATATTCTTTGCCACATTTTTTTGTTCCTCCTCGAATAATAGTATGTAAAGAACAGCCTCGACCGTTCTCTACGCATTATAGTTATCAATCCCTTATCATCACCCCCCTATCTTAACAACAAGAATAGCACCCCTATCCCAGGAAGAACAGCACGTTTGGTTATTCGTCTGGCAATCTCTATAGGGATATACGGTTTCCAATCATAAGCTTTTTTGATTCTTATGACATATTCTTTTCCACCCATAAAATTCAATTTATTGGATATGCTCATACAAACCTCACATAGACCCTCTTCAAGGCTGCATGCCTTTACCCCCTTATAAAGCGTACCATCAGGATTAATCTTATACTTATCCTGAGACAGAATAAGGGTGCTTAGTTTACCCCCTTTTCTTGATACTACCTTTAATTGCATGGCTGGAAATATATTCGTATAATATGTGGTTTCCTCGATAGCAAAGGGTATCTTATCTTTTTCAAGTATTTCTAAACCAAACAGTTGTATGTTACAGGTATAACGTCCACCAGGTATCAAGAACTTTCCCTGAGATATTTTCTGTCTTATGGCATCTTTTTTGAATCGTATTTCATATTTAGAATCAGATAAATAAACATTAATATCATCCATAGCAGCTGGCTTTTGTTCTTCCTTCAAAAGTTCTATATTTACATATGGCTTAAGCACCTTAAAATCTTCTTCAAACTCAAACCTGAGTGTTGCTAAGGCAGCCATATTTTTAATACTATATCCAAGGCTATCTATTTGTTCTTTAGCTGTAGGATAAATGTCCAACTCTGACTTCAACTCCTCATATACCTTATTAAATTCTGCCTCTGCATTAGTCTTGTACCCCCTGCTCATATAACATCTTGCCTTGATAAATTTATCAATAAAATACCGTTCACTAATCATAACCTTTTTTTCTTCCATATGTTCAGCAAGGATAAGTTCTTTAGCAGCAATGGTTCTCACATCAATAAACTTATCCATCACATCTTCTGCGGTTTTTATGAGATTTGATTGTTGGTCTTCGTCAACCAGATTTATTTTATCTAAGTATAAGCTGGTTATTTTAAGACACAGGTTTTTAAATTCTTCATTAAATACATCCATGGCTATTATCTTCTCAAATCCAATCTTCATGGCTTTTTCAAGGTCAATCATTGCTTCCTCATTCATACCTATTTCAAGATAAGCCATGGCTCTTCCCAGAAAAGCGTCTACAAATACAGGGTCATGTTTTATTGCCTCAGAAAATAAAGATATAGCCTTTTTAAGCTCAGGATAACCAATCCCAATGATAGCAGCCTTAGCCTTCCGAAGTTCTATCAACTTATATTTTTTATAAAGCTCATCAAAAAACTCAGAAAAAGACACTATATCCTTTCCTTTGAAACACTCACAAATATCTACAATACCTATATCCTCTTTCATAAATAAATTATCAAGAGAATCCTTAGTCTGCATCATCTCCTTAACCCCACGTTTAAGGCTACGATTACCGAGTTTATAGCATTTTGCAGCATTTTTATTTAGCACCATGGGCATTGTAATGGAATTATCTGCATCCTGAGATATAGGGCTATCCTCTATGCCCAATATATTAGGTGGCTGTTCACCCTCCATAGTTGAGACTGGTGGCATATCCTGAACAGAACTATCCTCCATCTCAGATATATATATATTAGGTGGCTGTTCATCAGTTGAATTTGTGACTGTGGACATATCCTGTCCATATCCATTTATAGATAAAAATAACACCATGAAAAATCCAATCGCTAATTGTAATTTCATTGATAGCCCTCCTTAATAATCCCAATAATGACAGGCAACACTCTGATTATCATCAATCATTTTCAGTAATGGCTGCTCTTGATCACAAACAGTTTTTCTATTTTTACCCAGCTTATCTCTGTATATATAACACCTATCCTTGAAAACACACCCCTCTTTTGCCACTGATGTTGAAATTTCCCAGCCAAGGCATTGTCTCCTTTCATGAGAACAAAGGCAATCCATAGCGTCAAGCATCCCCTGGGTATATGGATGTTTGGCATGAGAAGGATAGACCACTCGACTTTTTTGACCAGTTTCAATAATCCTTCCCCTATACATTACTGACACCTGTTGGCAGAGATATCTGACAGCATCAATCTCATGAGAGATAAAAAGAAAGGCAGCCTTTTCCTCTTTGTATCGGTTCAGGAAAAGGTTAGCAAGCTGCCTTTTTGTAGAGATATCCAATCCTGAAAATGGTTCGTCAGCAACAATCAGTTTGGGCTTTACAGCTAATGCTCGAATCAATCCTATCCTGCGTTTTTCACCACCACTTAACTGATAAGGATAGTCGTCTAATTTATGAGATTGAAGCCTGACAGCATTTAAATATTTTTTTGCCCTTTCTCTCAACTCCTGTCTCGAAAGGTGGTTATTACCAGTACCAAGTCTTATGGACTCAATAATACTCTTGCCAATCGTCATGCTCGGGTTCAGGGTAGCATCAGGGTTTTGAAAGATCATCTGCACATCCCTTCGATACCCATACATCTCCTTTGTTGAATATTCAAAGATATTTCTTGAATCAAATTTTACCGTACCACCCTCTATTGTTGGAAAAAGCCTGAGAATAATTTTACCAAGTGTAGTTTTTCCACATCCACTCTCTCCAATAAGCCCAAACATTTCTCCATGGTTAATATCCATGGATATATCCTTAAGTATCCATTTTGGCTGATTTTTTACGGTAAACATCTTCCCTGCTTTACGTACACGTAACACTATAGCCCCCTCCTTGACTTTTTGATAGGATTGACAGGATTAACAAGATGCAGGGATGGTTCATTCTTGGTCAATTATCAGTGAACTCTTCCCTCACCCTCACCCTCTTCCAAAATCCTATTTATCCTGTAATCCGGTCTAAAACTATCCCTCAAAACACCTGACCATATGCCCGGCAGCAATCTCCTTTAATTCAGGCTCACTAATCTTACACATATTTTTTCGCATCTCGCATCTATCATAAAACTTACATCCAGCAGGAAGATTAACCAGTTCTGGTGTCAGGCTTTGTACATCCATGCTATCATGTCCTAATTCTAAAACAAGCTTTTTGGTATATGGATGTGCAGGGTTACTTATCACCTCTTTTGAACCGGTCTCAATAACCCTGCCAGCATATATAATTACTATTCTTTCGGCAAGCCGCCTCACAATCTCAATCTCATGGGTGATGAGCAGTAAGGATACCTTACCCTTAATCTCCTCAAACAATTCTACAATCTTTACTCTGAGTGGAAAGTCAAGCCCTGTTGTGGGTTCATCAGCAATAATCAGGGATGGTGAAGAGGCTAATGACATAGCCATAACTACTCGCTGACATGTGCCTCCGCTTAGCTGATGTGGGTAATATCCCATTCTGTCATACAGTCCAAGCCGGTCAAAGAGATGAGCAACCATCTCATCAGCTTCTTTATCTTCCCTTCCAGACAATAAACATGCCTCTTTAACCTGAGATTCTATCCTTTGGAATGGGTTAAGGGCAGATTTTGCCCCCTGCATAATCAGGGACATCCTCTTGCCCCGTATTTCTTTCATCTTCTTTTCATACCCAAACCTCTTGTTCCAGGCATGTGTATCCTTTATAACCCTGTTCTCCTCAATCCTGCATATTTCATCCAATCCCTCTAAAAGATTCCTTCCCTCAAACCATATCTGACCATCCACTATCCCTGGTGAATGTGGAATGAGTCCCATCAGAGAACATGCTATCTGTGTTTTTCCGCTTCCAGACTCGCCAAAAAAAGCTACAGTTCCACTACAATCTATGTCAAACCCAACTCCATCGACAACCCTGACGAATTGTCTTCGGTCATGATTATAGAAATATGTTTTAAGATTCTTAACCTCAAGCAATGGCATTTTTACTCTCATACGTATAATTTTCTCGCCTTCCCATCAAGTCTTAACTCCCACGAATTGGTTCACAGGCTGGAAGCCTGTGCTATCATAGTGTTGCGTCAATCATCAACTGTCGGATAGTCGAATAGATGGGTTAGCATCCATCCTACAATTATATCATCTCTATGCGACACTGAAGGGTTGACACGACACTACTGCTATGCGAGTTTTAAGGTTGATACAACCGTAGCCGTTCTACAGCCTATCCACCTGAGCTGTTACACCATATCTTTTATTAATCTGATCACTTACCCAGTAAAAAAACAGGATATTCCCAATAACAGCCAGAAGAGGAATAACACTCATCCACCATGCATTTGAAAAATGATTTGCTGCCATGACTAAGATATTTCCCCAGCTTGGGTTTGGTTCACGAATGGTAACCCCCAATCCCCAATTACTTACTGAGCCAATATAGCTTAATCCTATCTCTATCAGGATAACCTCAGCCATGATAACCGATGCCTGAACAAGATAAAGCGGAGAACAATTATAGAACAGGATATGTCTCAAGATAATATCATATTTTTTTATTCCAAGTGCCTCTGTAGCCTCAATAAATTCTCGTTTTTTCAAGGATATAATCTTTTCCATAATCATCTTACCAAGTTTAGCCGAGTTTATTATTCCCAGGACAATTACTATTTGATAGAAGTTGGGATGAGGGATAATAGTAATCATCAAAAGGATAATCAAATATTTAGGGAATGATTCCAGAACATCCATGATAGTTCGGGCAAAAAAGTTCAATACCTTGCTGATAATACCTGTCCATATTCCACCAGCAGCTATACCAAGTGCTGTTCCGAAGAGGGTAGAGATACAAATAGCCAGTATTCCGGGCAAAAAGTATGCCTTAACCCCAATTATTACCCTTAAGATTAGATTCCGACCGTCAATATCTGTCAGAAAAGGTATTACCTCTCCAATATCAAGCCCATCATAAGGGTAAAGATAGGAAAATATTACCGCTGCTGCCAGAGAGAGCAGAACACAGATGGTAGTAATAATAAAAAAACGCTCTCGCCCTTGATGGTGTCTTTTTTCATAATATACTGTGACCATTTTTATACTATCCTTATAGTGGTTAGGCAACCACAAGGGTTGCAACTACATTCATTGTAGCTGCAGGAGAAAGCTCCTCTGGCAGGCTTGTCTCTGCTATTTTAATAATTAGGCTGAAGGCTGCTATGTAAGAAGTAACAGCTTTTAGCCGTTAGCTTTTAGCCGCGGGTCTATCCATATTGCAACCATCCGATTTACTAAGTTAACCAGACCAACTACAAATACAGACAGGATAAGTATCCCCAGCAAAAGGTTTACGTCCCTTGTTTCTGCGGCATTAAATGCCAGATTACCGATTCCATCGAGATTAAAGATAATTTCTATAATTACTGTCCCACTAATCAACATGGTTGCCCTTGATGAGATAATCCTTAATGTCTGGATAATAAGGTCATACCTGATATGTTTCCAGAAAGAAGCACCCTTTGCCTTAGCCATAAGCATGTAATTTTCTGAGGTAATGCCCTTAATTTCTGTCTGGATATGCCGTATCATCTCACCCAAAAAACCATCTCCAACCCCAAGAAGCAGACCAGGGATAAGATAATATCTTATCCCTTCAGCCATATCCATGGTAAGCTTAATATGAAACTTCTCTGACGAAACCAGGATAAAAAGATACCCTGCCAGAAAAACAGGAGTAACCGATATCCCATAAACAATAACCTTAACCATCCCATGAAAAATAGGATACGGCTCAAGCCGATAAAACAGCCATACCCATAATAAGCTTAAGCTTATAGAGACTAATATAGCAAGGGTTATGAGGAAAAACGAGTTTTTTGCCTTTGAGCTAACTAATGCATTCACCTTCTCCTGATAAATGGTATCACCCATATCCTGATGCAATACTATTTTCTGCATCCAGGAAGAGTATTGAGTCATCCATGAATCCTTTTTGTTTAAGACAGTTCCCTTAGGAGAGGCATAAACCAGGGTAAATACCATGATAGAGGCGATAAATAAGACAAAAACAAATCTTGTTACCTCTTCCACAAGGACTTTGGATATTCCTGCAGCCTTACTCATCATCTGATCCTACCAAATACCAGTTTGTGATAAAGGAGAAGAAATGATATGGATGTATTTCCACCCCTTTTAATACACTACTCCTTATCCCTGCATATTTGGGAAGGGTAAAGAGAAAGGTATATGGACAATCATCATGAATTATTCTGTGAAACTCATACTTATTCTTTTTTCGAGCATCAGGATCATAGGTATTTCTGTCAAGCTTTAACAGTTTTTCAACCTGTAGATTTTGATAAGAAACAAAGTTATTCCCACCCTGTCTCATAGCAGCATTAGAGAACAAACTCTCAACAATATTGGTATCTTCGCTAAATGCCCAGTATCCAAATACAATATCAAAATTTTTATTATAGACATCCTTTCGCCATTTATTTATCTCTACAAACTCTATTTCGTTATTTGTCAGCATGATCCCAATATCTCGAAGGTGTTTTTGATACATGGTGCATATTCTTCGAAAACTTTCATCCTTAACATAGGCCTTCAGGCTGACAACAAATTTCTGACCATTCTTTTCGAGGATACCATCTCTATCCTCATCCTTAAACCCTGCATAAGCCAACAATTCTTTTGCTTTAGCAACATTATAGTCTCTTATTTCAATATCAGGATCACCCTCTCCTGCAGGAAATGGTCCATCAATAATCTGGTTTTTATCCACGAACTCACTTCCGTATATCTTCTGGAGCATAGCCTTTTTATTCACAGCAAAGGTCAATGCCTGTCTGACATTTACATCCTTAAGAAATGGGTGCTTAAAATTATATCCAAAATAAGCAAAACCTCGAGAATTATAAGGAATCAATTTGCAGTACGGATCACTTCTGATCTCCAAATAATCTACTGGTCGAACTTCTGGGATAAGGTGTATATGCCCTTGTCTCAAATTAGTCTTGGAAATATTCTCATCTCGATTAACGATCATAGCTATCTTTTTGATTCTGTGCTTATTCTCTTTAAGGGATGACCATCCCTTAAAGTACTGCTCATTCCACCCGACTTCAACATATCTTCCCTTTTTCCACGACTTAAATTTGTATGGCCCGCTGCCCAAAACCTTACTTATTCCGAACTCATTATTTTCTTCAATAAAATCCTTATCAAATATATGATGCGGTATAATCTTAAAAAAGAGCTTACTTAAGACTATCTCCTTTGGGCATGATTCTCTAAGAATGAACTGAACGGTATGGCTTCCCAGAACCCTTACATCCTGAAAAATATTCCCTAAGTTTTTTATATGAGTATCTGTTTTGGGATTAGAGATAACATCAAAGGTAAACTTAATATCCTCAGCCGTAACCTCTTTACCATCCTGCCACATTATCCCTTTTCTTAACTTAAATGTATATACCTTCTTATCTTGTGAAATCTCTGGTTCTAAAGATTCAAGCAAATCAGGTTCTGGAATCATATCAATATTGATCCCGACAAGGCTATTGTACAACAGGTTAGAAAACCTGAATGATATCATATCATACATGTTTAAGGGATTAAGCGTCTGCGGGTCAGAAACCTCAGTATAATTCATCTTCTCTTCACAAAAAGAAAGTGATGGTAAGCTACATGTGCCCAATACCAGCAGGATTGCTATCCATATTTTCATAAATTACTACCTCCTCAAATAGTTTTTAAGGCTCAACATAGATTCAAGCCATTTTTAATTCATACCATTCGTGTCCCCATTTAGTTTCCTTTTCCCACTTGATTATCTGCCATGCCTCTTTAACCGATTGAAAGGCATTAAATATCTGATCACAGCCAGGGTAGACATCCCTGAAGGAAAGCATTATCTCAGACGGTCGATTAAATACACGGCGATAATAATATGCCCTAACAAGGTTTAGAAGAACAACAGGATCATTTCTTTCCAGGTTGTACCCACTTTCATGGATATGATTCTTTTCAAGATAACTAATGGCATAACTGAGTAACTCTGGATCATCATCAAGCATTCCTTTTTTTAGATAAGCAATGCCCAGTTGTTGGGACAATACCCCTGGCTTTTCTGCCTCTGTTTGTTTACACAAGGATATGGCCTTATCTAATTTCACCCCTGCCCTGGCATAGGACAGGCCAACATCACTTTTTACTAAAGGGTTATCCGAATTGTTCAAGATTTCATCCCATATCTTAAAGGCTTCTTCTTCCCTCCCATCCAGGCAGGCAAGCAATCCCATGTTTATTTTAGCCTTTATCCTTGTCTCCTCTTCTTCCCCTGAGTCGCATATATTAGATAACATAGAGAATGCCTTCTTCTTATTCCCAGCTTCAAGCTGGCATAGCCCTGCCTGACACAAGCCATATTCACTTTTAATCTTAAGATAGTATTCAACTGCTTTAAGAAAATATGCCTTTGCCTGTATCATTAGGTATTGTGGATCATAAAATTTTGTGGCATAAGCAATCTTTATCCCTGCTTCCTTATCTGTATAGCCACCCCATTCATCTATTATCTCCGGAGAGTCTGGCTTAATCTTATTCATCAAATTCAATGCCTTATCCACACAACCTGTATCAACATATACTGAGGCAAGGCAGTCAGCAGTTACTTTATTCTGGCAAGTGTGATATGCCTTTTCACATAACATCAATCCATCATCAGGCACATGACCACATTCAACCTGTATCCGTCCCAGAAGAGCCAATGCCCCTGAATCTTTAGTCATACGGATATTATCCCATACCCTCACAGATTCCTGCCTCATCCCTTTCAGATGATAACATGCCCCCAATATAACCTGTGCTGGTAAATAATCCCCTGTATTTTTCAGATCATCAATAGCCTTATCAATCTCTTGCACATAATAATAACACAACCCACGATAATAATATAGATAATGCTGTGATTTTTTCTTCTGTATTTTCTTTGATAAATAGAGTTTGCAACTATAATAGTTTATCTGGCTATTAACTGCTAATTCAAACAAATCTTTATACAATAACCCTGCCTTATAATATGTATCAGCAAGCCCGGAAAGGCTCCATTGATAGACATCTATATCCTGCTTACTCTTTTGAGGGTTGACATGCAATTCCTTTAAATATTCCTTGATAGCAGGATGATAGTTATGTCTTGTATCATTGCTATAAGCTAACATAAAATTAAAATATGGGGCAATAAATTCAGGTTTTGTTTTTTGAATATAATCTAACTCAAGGTATGCAGCATCTGTATCCTGTTTTTCAAAAAATAGCTTGTATGCCTTTTCATAATGTGCTTGTAGCGTTTTTGTTTGTGTTCCACATCCAGAAATGGCAATCATGGTCAGCATACTCAATACTAATAAATACCGTATCATCTAATACTCCTGTCCTTCCTTATCTCATGCTCAATATTTTGATAAATATCCTCTTACGGCCATTGGATGCTTGAGCAGAGTAGGCAATCATCAGATCCTTTTTACCTAACTGGTTAATTGGGCAAGGGTTACAACTAACATCACTCATGACCTGTTCATTAACTACTACCTTCCATTTATTCAAGGTAGAAACGTCACTAATATACATATTGTTTCCATACTCAGAGATATAGATAATCTTATATCCAAACACATCAGGCAGCCATGCCGGGCAGCCCTTTTCATGTCTCAATACCCTATCAGCTACCTTTTTCTTATCAGAACCATCTGCATTCATTACCCACAAGCAGCAGCAATCCTTTTCCAATACATAAAAGGCAATCATTTTCCCATCAAACGACCAGGCAGGGTTAACCTCTTCTGTTGGCCAGGCTGTAAGTGAAACCGATTTCTGGCTAACGGTATCCAGACAAAACATATCTGTATTCTCTCCACAGACAGAGGAATAGGCTATTTTTGTCCCATTAGGGGAGTATTTGGGTGTAGTATCCAATCCGTTTGTATCTGTCAATCTTTTGGGCTTATTCTTATCAGCAGCATTCAGCAGATACAAATCCCCTTTGCCAGTACAGCCGGACAGGAAAACAATGTCATTATTCTTTCCCCAACAGGCATACATATTAGCCGCAACCTCTCCATTTCCGTTTTTCATAGAGACAAAGTGTTTTTTTTGTACACTTTTAGTTGTGGTACTTATCAGCCCTGTATACAGATCAAGGGACTGGGTAAACACAAATGGATACCCATTATCTAGTATATTTGGTGCCCATGAAAAATAGCCGGCATAAAAGTCATCCTGCTCAAGCATATTCTCAAGGCTATAGTAACCCTTTTTCTTTGGATCAAACCCCCCTTCTTTCTTTTTCTTAGCCTCGCTAACAGGGAAGATGTTATAATCACCCCTTTCAAAATAATATATTCCCTGAAATGCACCTATCCCTTTACCAATCCGTTCAAAAGCAATTATCTTACCATCTGGTGACCACACAGGACAAACATCATCACATGTCATATTATGCAGCAGCTTTTGTTTGTCCCCTACCCATTTAGCTGAGATATTTTCTGCTTCAGCATGAACATCATTTACTGATAATACCAATAAAATAAATACAGCTAATATCCGCATATTTTCCTTTCTCCTTTAGCATTATATCGGTCTAAAAGACCCTCACTACAGACTACAATTCTTTATTTACCTGTAGTGCATTATTATAAAGAGAGTTGCATGATGATTTCGTATCTTCAGAAAGATTGGTGAAATAACTAAAATAGTCATTGAATGCATCCCTTGCCTGCATCTTAACCTTTTGCAATTTAGCATCCTCAAGCTCTCCCTGTGTCCGTTCCCATTTATAGATGAAATAATAGCACATGGACTGATAATACCTAATATCATGGATATTCTTTTGCGGGGGATTAAAGGCTACCTGAGAGATTTTAATTCGGCTAAAATCCTGTCGTTTCACATAAGCCTTCTCAAGCTCTTTAATTGCCTGGTAATACATTTTAACAGCCTTATCTGCATCCTCAAAAGAGGCTTGCTTTCTTGCCATCTTATAATGAGCTACACCAGAATAAAAGCAGGTAAAAGCAGTCTCTCCTGATGAACGAGATATCTCTTCCATGCCCTTGAGTGTCCTGCTGCATTGATTTACACTTAAGGACAGAATGCTTATATTCCAAACAGCCTTGAGATAATCCGGATCATCAGATGCTACCTTAGAAAAAGCATCTATTGCCTCCTTTATCTTGCCAGCCTGCCTAAGCTCAAGCCCTGCCTTAAAGGCATCTGCTTGCTGCTGTGCCTCTCTGGCTTGTTCCTCAGCTTGCTGTATTGCCAGTTGCTTAGCCTTCTCAGCCTTAGCCGCTTTCTCAGCCTCAGCTTGCTGTATTGCCAGTTGCTTAGCCTTCTCAGCCTTAGCCGCCTCTATCGTAGCCTGTTCTACATCATCCAGTCTAAAAACAATATTTCGCTCTATCACACTAACCTTTTTAGCTGCATTCAAGGCAGACACCTTGATAGTATACGTGCCCTCCATTGGTAATTCATTAAACATAGAAGAATCTCTCAGACAAAGGGTAGCTTGATATTCACCATTTTCTAAAGGCTTAGCAAAGACAACACTAATCTCTTTATTATGACTGATAACAGCTGCTTTTACCACACTTTTAAGACTAACCTTACCTTTAACCTCTATGGTGTCCTTATCCGTAATGAATCCATCCATAGGATTATTGACAACAAGCTCAGGTGAATGTGGTATAAATAATATTCCAATTCCCACTAAAATAATACAACCCAATAATGCAATAGCTGCCTTTTTCATCTATCCTCCTTTTTTACCTGATAACTGAATTATCAATGATAGGCTCTCCATCTATTGTCACAGAATATATCTGATATTCACCAGATGAAATAGGAATTCCTTCCTCTATTGGACATTTCTCTAACTTTATATCATCAAAAAAAAGTGTTTTCCCTTTGACAGCTACAAATACAGGGGTTTCTATCCACAGATAATCAAACCGTTCAATCTGGATTTTGTATTTAGCTGGCTGGATATATTCGAAGCCATACTGTCCATCTTCTTGTGAGCTAACAGCATTAATATCTCTTGAATCAACAGATATATCATCCCCTGTACCCAGATTGATTAATTTTACTCCTGCCTGCTCTACAGGCTCATTAGTCTCTTTATCAATTATCTTTCCATGGACAGCAGACTCTACCATAACCTCATAAGAAAGGGATCTTGCCCCATTTTTTGAGAGTATATTTAAATCAATTGGTTTTGTTTCAGGCATAATCACACTATCTTTCTTATATGTAAGCTGGTAGACTCCTTTTTTAACCTTATGGATAATAAAACCACCCTTATCGTCTGTCGTTACTGAATTAATTTCCCTGTCAGTATTATCTTTTAACGTTATAGCAACATCAGACAGCCCTTCTTTTGTATCGATATCAATAATCCTGCCAGCCATATCCATAGTAACACAACCAGAGAGCCATATACAACAGGCTATACCAAACAATATCCTTTTCTTCATCATTTCCTCCTTAATCCTGTACCTCAAGAACAATTACCGTAATATTATCCTTTCCACCACAGAGGTTTGCCTCATCTATCAAACCCTTGCATATCTTATGGAGATCCCCTGAACCATCAAGAATTATTTGTTGTATTCTGTATTCATCCACCAGATCACTCAGCCCATCAGAACAAAGCAAAAAAGCATCCCCTGATTTAATTGGTTCAATCAATATATCGCATAACAATTCATCCTCAATCCCAATAGCACGAGTAATCACATTTTTTCTTGGGTGGTCATTCATCTCTTCAAAGGCAATAACCCCTTTTTCGTACAGATCCCAAACATATGAATGGTCACGGGTCATCAGCTCAATCCTTTTATCTCGCAAGCGATAACACCGGCTATCGCCAACATGCAAAATATATCCCATCTCATATTCTACATGAACAGCGACTACAGTTGTGCCCATTCCCTGAAGTTGAGGGTAATTAACTATCTCCTGTTTGAGCCGTTTATTTGCCATACAGGCTGCATACTCCAGCCTTTTTGCCACATAATCCATATCCATATATTTCGAGCTAAATGCAGCTGGCAATAGATATGGAGAGGTAAATGTCTCTTTTATTGTTTTGGCAGCAAGCCTGCTTGCCACCTCTCCAGAGGCTGCTCCTCCCATTCCATCAGATAGGATATAGATATTGTCTAGATGATAGGCTATCCCTTGAGTTTCATCAGGGAATATTTCAAAACAATCCTCGTTATTATCCCTGACCATTCCATGATGTGTCAAACCAGCTGCCTTAATCTTCATTCCTTTTATTCTTCCTCCAATAGCTTTACCCTAACTATCTCAAATGTCTCGTCTACCTCTATCTTTTGTTCCTTTAACCTTGTCTTGTCATTTATCGATACAACCCTCAGAGCATGTATCCCTTTGGGGACATCCGGGATAAGTACATATGTCTTATCCTCTGCTGAAAATCTCTGACCATCAAGCTCAACCTGAATACCTGTCATATCAGTATTTACTACTATATTGCACAATTTTGTTGGGGCAAACATCTTCATTGCTGCTGCCAAAAGCATTATCAACAATCCAACTACCCCAATAATCAGCAGAAGTCGTCCTTTTTTCCTTTCCTTGACTACTAAAATTGCCGCACCATTTTTCAGGTAATCAGCTATTGCCTTTTCAGGTACAGAAACTATTTCCTGCGGCAGAAGATTGCAGATATCGTTTGCCATATCGCTAATGTTCTGATACCTCTTGTTTTTATCCATGTCTATTGCCTTTGAAACAATAGCACTAACCTTTTTGGGCAGAGAGGGTAGAAGCCTCTGTAGAGGCAGATAATTACCAGAAGCAATGTTTTGTATTACCTTAGTAATAGGCTCTCCTCCAAATGGTTTTTGACAGGTAATCATCTCATACAGCACCACGCCAAGGGAATAGATATCTGTTCGCCTATCCACAGCCTGACCATTAAGCTGCTCAGGCGACATGTATGATATTGTCCCAATCATCGTTCCTGTAATGGTTTCATCCGTAATATTTACTGGTCTGGCAATACCAAAATCCGTAAGCTTCACATTGCCCATATGAGTAACCATGATATTGGCTGGTTTAATATCCCGATGGACAATATCACCATACATCTCCCCACGATAGGTAATCTTTTTATCATGAACATATTCGAGTGCCTTGCACACCTCCAGAATAATTAAAAGTGCAATAGATAGCGGTATTTTTCTCTCTAATATTTCCTTCAGTGTAACCCCATCCACATATTCCATACTAATATAATGTGCCCCTTCATTTGCACCAATATCATGGATGGTAACAATATTGGGATGCTGAAAATTAGAGGCAATCTTTGCCTCTCGCTCAAATCGTCTTAAGAACTCATCTTTCTTTGCCAGATCCTGAGCCAGAACCTTTACGGCTCGAATCGACTCCAATCCCGTATGTCTTGCCTTATAGACTACACCCATTGCCCCTCTTCCAATCTCTTTCAGAAGGGTATATTCCCCTATTATACAGTCTATATCATTTCCTTTATCAGATACTTGCTGTATAACCATTGTTTTTTCCTTATCATGAGACCCCATTCATCATCCTCCTGTAATTCAAAATGGCATGTAATGGCATATATTGGTCAGTGTCGTGTCAATTCTCAATTGTCGGATAGATGAGGTAGATGGGTTAGCACCCATCCTACAATTATAT
>JASEHA010000299.1 GCA_030018795.1 bacterium | reverse complement strand
CTACTGTTTTATTGCTAAATGGCCAATGGTGGCAAAAAACTTGAACATCGAGTATAATCCATATACTTATTTAACTAAATCAGTAACTATTTAACCTAAATTTCTTCTCATCTCGTTTTCGACAAATTCAACAATATTAGAGATTATTCCAAAAAGGATTTTGCTTGCGATTTATAACGCTCATTATACAAGGAGGTATACGATTATGAGGTTAGAAGCAGCTGTTGGATATTGTCAGACAATCGATGATTCGTTTTCCGCGGGGGCTAAGGCAGCCAGTATGGCATTAGAAAAGACTAATGGCCGGGCAGATGCAGTGTTTGTTTTTGGTGCAATCAAGTATGATCAGCAAGCAATGATTGATGGCATAAACTCAAAGGTCAGGAATGCTGTCCTTATTGGTTGTTCCACAGATGGTGAGATAGTTACAGATGGGTATATGGAGGATTCTGTCTCTCTGATAATATTGAATTCAGATGAGTTCTCATTTTCTGTTGGATATGGAGTGAATACTCACCATGATGCCCAAAAAACTGCTCAGGATGCTGTTAATATGGCTCTTGACCATATTCCTGAAGGCAAATCACCCTCTATCTGTTTCTTGTTTGGTGATGGGACTAAGACTGATGGAGCTTCATTGGTTAAGGGGGCTAAGACAATCTTAGGCAATGAGTTTCATATTGTAGGCGGTTTGGCTGGGGATGGGTTCTGTTTTAAGGAAACATATCAATATTGTAATAATCAGGTTATCACAGGCGGTGCAGCTAGTCTTTTAATTACTGGCGATATAGATGTTGCTACTGGTGTAAGGCATGGATGGACATCTATTGGTTGTGAAAGAAGGGTGACTAAGGTACAGGGGAATGTGGTCTATGAGCTTGATGGTGAGGGTGTTTTTGGTATTTATGAGGATTATCTTGGTGAAAGGGCAGATGAATTGCCTGGTGTGGCTTTTGAGTTTCCATTTGAGGTAATCGATTATAAAGGGAGAAAGTATCTCCGTTGTCCGGTTGGGATAGATAAGGATGCAGAAACAATAACCTTTGCTGGAGAGGTTCCAGAGGGAGCAACGGTTAAGATGACCTCTGGCACAACCATTGATGCTATCAATGCTGCTAAAGAGGCAGCTGAACATGCCCTGTCAAAATTAGGACAGGGGGTAACCCCGTCGGCAATATTTGTCTTCAACTGTTGTGCTCGAAAAAAGGTTTTTGGCCGTAGAACACAAAAGGAAATAGATGCTATCCAGGATATTTTTGGTAAAAATGTACCTATGATAGGGTTCTATACCTATGGGGAGATTGCACCGGTTATTGAAGAAACAGAGACTGGTTCTATTGAAACCAGCACCTTTCATAATCTGACCGATGCTATTGTGGTTTTTGGTTAGCTATTAGCTATTAGCAGTTAGCTTTCAGTCGTCAGAATAGTTGTTCATAACATTTGAATTTGTGGGCTATCTTAATAGGCAAGGACAAGCCCTGTGTAAATTGCACAATACAATAGTTGTGCGACAAATTAAGGTTGACACGATCATCGTTGGAGAAGGTTGATGAAAACTATTGTTTTATTGACTAAAGATAAAGAATTGAAGGTTGTTGTAGAAAAAAATTGTAAGCAGCGAGGATTATCAATGCTTATGCCATCGACCATGGATGATTGGAATGAGCAATTCCAGAAGAGCAACGGCATGTTGGGTATGCTTGATTTAGATGATGTGCCTCAGATTATTTTAGATGATATTGGGAATATCCATGTTATTGTTTTTGGACAACCCAATACTATCTCTGATAGAATTGATCTTCTGGGGCAATGCGAGGATATTATTCCCAGACCGATTATACCAGAGGTCATGGTCTTTAAGCTAAATAAGGTTCTTGAAAAACTTGCTATGGTTGAAGAATTAAAAAAAGACAGGGAAGAGATTAAAAATTTAGATAAAGACGTAGAGTATGCCTATGAGGAATGGACAAAGACTGATCGGGTATTAAAAGCCTCTCTTAGAGAGATTGAAAATGAACGCAATAAGTTAAAAGAACTCAATCGTCAATTAGAAAAATTGAATGCGATGAAATCTGACTTTCTGATTACAGTTTCTCATGAACTTAGAACCCCACTTTCTTCAATTAAAGCCTTTGCCGAAATCCTCATGGATATCGAGGCAGAATCAACAGAAACAATGGAATTCTTGCAGATTATCAATAATGAAAGCGACAGGTTGAATAGGTTGATTAATAACCTCTTAATGGCTTCCTACATTGAAACCAGCAAAATATGCTGGAACATAACTTCAGTTTTTATAGACAAGGTTATTGAAAAGGTTGTAGATGCCATGCAAATGGATATAAAAGAAAAGGAACTAATGTTAAAGACAAATATCTCTTCTGACCTTCCTGCTGTTTATGGGGACAAAAATAAGCTGGTTGATGCAGTAGATAATCTTCTAAGTAATGCGATTAATTTTACTCCAAAAGGTGGCACAATAAGAATTAATGCAACAAAACAAATGACAGCAGATAAAGGAATTGAGGTTTGGGTGAGTATTCAGGATACAGGAATTGGGATTAACCTTAAGGAACAGGAAAAGATATTTGATAATTTTTACCAAATAAAAAAGAATATCCTGATAAATAAGCCAAAGGGTATGGGGCTTGGACTTGCTATCTGCAAGAAAATAATTGAGCATTATGGCGGCAGAATATGGGTAGAAAGCCAGTATGGTGAGGGCAGTACCTTTATCTTTAGCTTGCCAACTACTCAGGTTGTTTAGCTGAAGGCTGGATGTCAATTATTTGCTCGCCGAACTAACATCGTTTATCGTGACCGTTACCCGTGCCGTATTTTTCTCCCTTCTACGGACACGAATCACCTTCATGTTGTGTCAACCATCAATTGCTATACCTGAATATTCGATAAAGCCAACTGTCTCATAATGCCTCATGTAAAAAGAGCATT
>JASEHA010000298.1 GCA_030018795.1 bacterium | reverse complement strand
ATTGGATGTCATACCATTCAATTGCTTCGTCAAATTCTTTGACTGCCAATTCATGAATATTAATCTTCATTGTATATGCTTTCAAAATCCAATAATTTTGATTTGTCTTCATTTACTGCTGTTATGCGATTATTGACTTCTGCAATCCATGATTGGCGTATTTTTTCTTCTTCGTGATCAATGCTTGCAAGAATTAATTCGGCAAATGCAACCCGTTCATTAGCTGGCATTTCAAATGCTTTTTCTAAAAGAACATTATCCATAAGTCTTTCCTTTGTTGATACTTGGTTGTAACACATTGTAATTTTACAGTCTAATGATGAGTTCGCCGGGTTAGGCTTGATTTCCATCTCTATCAACCCGCACGAGTTGTACTTTATCGAGATGGTGAATTTTGCCATACAGTCCCCCTAAACTCTTTTTTCGCTTTCTCCCTCATTGTTCGGAAATGCTCATCTTGTGTTAGAAACAAATCCACAAATGGTAAATAAACTGCGTGCAGCCGTCATGAAAAGCACCCCGATTGCTTCTCCCGGATTTTGTGATTTGGATTTCGCCATAATCCTTTTAGCCATTTCGCTCCTATGGAGCTAATTTGATGTTGATGCTATAAAGCTATAAACATCTCGCCCTCAGGCAGGGCTGAATACATAGGGCACCAGTCACCAGTGCACCAGAACACCAGCTATCAGTACACCGGTTGCCAGAATATTAGTCAAATTCTTTACTGGTGTTCTGGTGACTGGTGCTCTACTATGCCCTGTTCTGACACTTTCGCACTCCAGATGCTACTGTTTAATATACAGCTGCTCTATATTATGAAACACACCGCCATAAGCCGTTGGCTGAAGATTGCCAAACCTGTTTCGAACCGCATACAATGCTGCCCCATTAACCGTATAGATAACTGGAAGCTCTTCGGCTACAATCTCTTGCCATCTCCAGTAAAGAGCCTTTCGTTTTGCTTCATCCAATTCAGATGCACCCTTGTCAAAAATTGTATCCATCTCCGTTTCCCATGGGGTCAGGTATTCTTTCCATACCTTTTGCTGTTTAGTGTCTGATGGTTTTGGGTTCCAGAGATGGAGGTGTCCATCGCTCGTCCAAACATTTTTCCCGCCGTGAGGATCAACCCCGCCTGTAAGACCTATCAAAACAGCATCCCAATCATGAGTAGATGTTAACTTGGTTACCATGCTGTTAAATTCCATAGGAGTAAAAGAAACATCCATGCCAATCTTTTTCAAGTCAGCAGCAATTATTGTCCCAATACTCTGCCGAACAGTGTTATTTGCATTTGTAATCAGGGTAAACTTTATTGGGTTTCCATTCTTATCCTCAATAATCCCATTCCCATCAGTATCCTTATAGCCGTTGTTAGCAAGGATTTTTTTTGCCTCATTCAGGTCATATTCATACCTTGTCACAAAGGGATTATGAAAGATAACCGCTGCCTTTTCCATAGCTGCATCCTGAGGATAGCCAATCCCTTTCATGACATTATCAATGATAGTCTGCTTGTCTATGGCATGAGCAACAGCCTTTCGGAAATTTTTATCCCTAAACCAGCCTGCTTTTGGCTGCTTAACGGTATTTGGATTCTGGTTAAAGCTGACAAAGTTTGTCCCAAAGGATGGACCACAGTCATAAGCTGTATAATTTCCCTTTTGTTCCTTCTTTTTAAGATAGGAAAAATCCTTTTCGCGTATACCCAGGACATCAATCTCCTTTGACTCAAATTGAACAAGCTGCACATCATCCTTTTCCACAACAAATTTGACAATTCTGTCTATATATGGCAGCTGCTTGCCTTCTTTATCCTTTTGCCAATAGATAGGGTTTTTGACATAGGATAGTCTTTCACCCGGCTTAAATTCAGTCAACATGAATGGACCTGTACCTATTATTTTTGAGGGCAGGGTATCAACCCCCCAGGTAGAGTTGAACTTGCCAGCCTTTACAGCCTCTTCAAGGATGTGTTTAGGAAGAATTGCCTGACCTAAGTACCTTAACAATGGGGCTAAGGGCTTGGGAAGGGTAAGCTTGATGGTATAATCATCTATCTTTTCAAATTTTATTTGTTTCCCTTCAATAGTAAAGATGTCCCTGGCAGAAGCAGGAATATCTTTATTGTAAATGAGATCATTGTAGGTAAAAAGCACATCGTCAGCAGTAAACGGCTTGCCATCAAACCACGTTACATCCTTTCGTAAAAAAAATGTCCAGACCAATCCAGCGTTAGAGATGCTCCATTCCTCAGCCAGACATGGCTCCACCTCTGTGGTTACCCCATTTGTTTTGGTTAGCCCCTCAAACAAGAAGCCAATAGCATCACCTGTTGAGGTTTCTTTAGAAATTATCTCATTAAACGACTTTGGATCTGAGGTGGTGCTTAGCAAAAGTGTCCCACCATATTTTGAGACATTTTTATCCAACTTCCCTGCTATTTCCGCCTGTTTTGTGCAGCCAGCAGATAATAGGGTTAAGATAACAATAGCCGGGATAAGCCCTATAATGTCCTTCCTTGTTGACAAGATGGTTCGAAACATACATACCTCCTTGAGCAATATATAGTAGAGAGGCGATATATCGTCTCTCTATAGCAACCCATATTCCACCAACACACCCCTTAATTTTTCCTTATTAGCCTCTTTTAATTGGACAAGAGGGAGTCTAACCTCTGGCGAGATCATTCCCATAAAAGCCAAAGCCTGTTTTACCGGCACAGGGTTTGTTTCAATAAACATTGCCTCACAAAGGGGAAACAGTTTATAGTGAAGGCGTTTTGCCTCTTCCATATCCCCCTGGTTAAAGGCAGTTATCATTTTTTTCATATCCTGCGGCACAACATTTGCTGTGACAGAGATAACCCCTTTACCGCCAACAGCCAATGTTGGCAATACCGTTGAATCGTCTCCTGAGACAAGGGTTATGCTATCTCCACACAGGGCAATTACCTGGC
>JASEHA010000297.1 GCA_030018795.1 bacterium | reverse complement strand
GGGATTTAGATGCGTTTGCCCTGGGGTTATGAGTAGGGTGGGCATTTTGCCCACCAATCTATTTCCAACATCTACACCTTTTTGGTTGGTAATGCCTACCCTACCTCTAAGATTAAGTGTCATGAGGTACTATCTCTGCGGCAGACAAAACGTAAACTTACTTCCTTCTCCTGGTTTGCTTTCCACCGTGATATATCCGCCATGTTTCTCAACAATAGTCTTAACAATTGACAATCCCAGTCCTGTACCGCTTTCTCCGGTCCGTCGCGATTCCTTTGTGCGGAAAAACTTATCGAATACCTTGCTTTGGTCCTTTTGAGTAATACCTATGCCTGTATCCTGTACACTTATCCAGGTATTCTCTGATGTAGACATTGCTTCCAAGATTACCTCTCCATTTGTCAGGGTATACTTAATCGCATTGCTTACCAGATTATCCATGACCTGTCTTATCCTTTCCTTATCTCCATTTATTAGAGGCAGATTGTCCGGGATGTTTAGATGCAAATAGATATTCTTTTTCTTAGCCATCTCATTAAATGTTTCTATAGTTGTGGTAATTATCTCCTTAAGACTAAACTGTTCATATCTCATCTCAATTTTCCCGGATTCTATCTTTGCCACATCCAGAAAGTTTTCAATCAGATTCAATAGTCTATCGGCATTTTCGTCAACTGTCTTTAGAAACCCCTGTTGTGTCTCATTAATCTGGCCCGCATCCCCATCCAGAACCAGCCGGTTATAACCCTTAATAGAGGCAAGTGGTGTACGAAACTCATGAGCGACCATTGACATTAAATCTGACTTCAACTGGTCGAGCTCTTTCAATTTTCTGGTAAACCTTCCCATAACCTCTATCTGGTCGTCCATCCCTTCTCTTTCAGGTCTGGTTTTAAGAAATTCAAACATATTCTCATTTATCTTCTGTTCTACCCCAAATATTCTGTCTAAAATAATCCCCATAGAAACAAAGATCAGGGTTAGAAGAAGAGGGCTTAGAGGCAAATGAATGCGAAAATAGATAAAAAGCAGAAAAGAGATAACTACCATCACAATGAGCAGCAGGAGTGCTATTGCCGTATCATATCTAATCCTTAATCTCAATCCTTCAATAAGAATACCTGTCCCCATCCCAAGAAGGAATATGATTATTATCACAAATATTTTGTTTGATGAAATGATATGGTTTCCTGTGAGAATATTTTGGACAATATTAGCCTGAACCTCTATCCCATTTGAAATGGTGTGAAATGGGGTGGATTTTTCATCTCCAGCCCCCTTAGCAACACATCCAATTAGAACAATCCTGTCTTTGAAATAATCTGACGGGAATTCACCTGCCAATACCTTACTATAAGATATACTCTCAAATCTTGATCCAGAAAAATTTATGTTCATTATTCTTCCTGGTATCCTTAATCCCCTATTTCTTAAATCACCTATTTTGTTTATTCCCAAATAGTTTCGCACTATTTCCAGACCAAAAGCAAAAAATCTTTCATGCTTGATATCCTCAATCAGCCTTACTTGACGCACAACACCATCTTTAGAAAGCTCTACATTTGTATGTCCAAGCCCTGCAGATATCCTGGCTAATTCTGGAAATGGTTTAATCCACTTCAGGTATCCTTCAATAGTATCACAAGTTACCATATAGATAACGCATCCTGCTGCTTTTGTAACATCTACCAATGCACGATTATTTAATGGATCACGCATATCCGGCTCAGCAAAAAGTATATCCATAGCGATTGTCCGAGCATCTGCATCATCCAATACATCAATCAATCTTGCATGATATCTTCTATCCCACGGCCATCTTCCAATCTCTTTCAGGCTTTGTTCATCAATCTCTATAATAACTATTCGCCTGTCTGGTTTCAATCCTCCCCGAAAGCGGAATTTCATATCATATACCAGGCATTCCAGCCTATCCAGTAGACCACACCCATATATTATTGACACAATTATAGCTATAATAAGGCCAACTAACAGTCCTTTTTTTCTTTGTTTGTTACTATTTTTCATATTTCATATTATCCATACCAACCGGCAATTCATCACTCCAGACATGGAATCAATTCTCTATTGTTTATCCATTATTCCTCATATCCCTTAAGTTTTAAGAAACTCTTTACAATTTCAGGGTCATGCTGTTGCCCTTCATTACGACGGAGTTCCATGCAGGCAGCTTCTGGACTCATAGCCTTTCGATATGCCCTGTCAGATGTCATGGCATCATATGCATCTGCAACAGCAATAATCCTGGCAATAAATGGGATATCTTCTGCCTTTAGTTTATCCGGATAGCCATTTCCGTCGTATCGTTCGTGATGATATTTTACTCCTGGAGTAATAGCCTGAATATCCTCAAATGTCATTGAAAAAAGGGTTGTTATCTTCTTAGTTTTTCCTATAGGCTGAAGGATATGAACCCCTTTTAATGGATGCTGTTTTATCTTTTCCCACTCTTCATCATTTAGTTTGTCCTTTTTGTGAAGTACGGCCTCAGGCACACCAATCTTGCCTACATCATGCATAATAGATGCCAGATTAATAATTGCCCTTTCCCTTTCTGTCAGATTCATGAAATTGGCCAACTCCATAGAATATTCAGTAACTCGTTTTGAATGCCCATGAGTATAGGGATCTTTTTCATCGATAGCAAAAGAAAGTGCCTCAACTGCTGAAAAGAAGAGTCCCTGAAGGTTGGTATAAAGTCTTGCATTTTCAATAAGAACAGAAACCATAACTCCAAGTGTTTCTAATAGCTTCATATCAGTAGAATAAAACGGTTCACCATTTACCTTATCACTCAGACAGATAGCCCCAATCTTCTTTTTATTGAATCTGAGTGGAACAACCAACACAGATGACCTTAAATTAGATAATCCTTCTTCCTCATTCAGGATGTCATCGCCGATGATTGGCCTTTGTTCTTCTATTGCTCTACTGATTAATCCTTTCCCTGGTTCATACTCAGCTTCAATAATTCTTTGTG